>SYJV01000216.1 GCA_005798335.1 Planctomycetaceae bacterium
AACCGCAATAGCGGCTTGCTTGAACCTTGGATTAGATATCTGGCTAGACAACTCCGATGCCAGCTCTCTCCCGTTAGATAGCCTCTCCTCCTCCAGACTCTCTCCCTTCGCTCACCGCAGAATCTAATCCTTTAAATGTTCGGACTTACTTTCGATTTGCATTTCCATCCCTGATTAATCTATCAACTATCGACTTTGCCGTCCATTGTGAGATGGGCCTCGTCGAAGTGTGCTGGACATAGTACGCATTCTCACGCATGACTAACGAGTATCCTTGCCCCATAATCGTCTTATCAGAGTCCTCACCGCCAATCTCGTTTACGAACGTGTACTCGATTGTATCCACGGGGGATCTTGGGAATTTGAATAACTCGGTTCTCTCGGTCTTTACGCGATTGATAACTATATCTCTATCGTCGGTAATCCAAAAAGGATATCCGCCTGGAGCAAACTCCATTGTGTCATCAAAAGATCTTTTGTGCGGTACTTTTGAGCAGGAAACCGTTAGTAGGTCGTTGTTTTTCGGGTTCTTAAAGATTCGAAACGACCAGTTCGGTCTTTCTCGTTTTGGCACTTCGTTGGTGATCTCTTCCCACTCGACTCCAACATCGAGACGCTCAATCGACGGTTCATTAGCAGTGAGCGGCGTAAGATGCAACAGAGCAGCAAACACGAACAAAATTTTAGTCGCCAAGAATCGATTCATTTCTGATGTCCGAACTAGTTGTATACAGACTCGCGAATTATGAGATCGCGATTCTGTCTGCTTTTTCAAGTGGACTTCATTCTGGGAAAATCGTGACCTGCTGTCAAGCGACTTGGTTTGGAAGCTAGGGAGGCGTTTTTATACAGAATCCAGGAAGCAAGTCACCGTGTTATGCAGAACTAGATTATACAGAATCGAATTATACAGAATGAGCTGATGGGGCAACGCCCAAGTGTTTGTCCCGAGGAGAAGAAAAGGACAGGCAATGCGTACTTGCGGAGAAAGCGGCGTTTGTTAGAGTCTCCCAATCACAAAAGGGAGGATTGGCTATGACGATTGCTCGTTCGCGATTGGTGGATGTGACGGTAAGTCGTTGGTATCACTGTATTTCAAGATGCGTACGGCGAGCGTTTCTGATTGGCGAAGGTGTGGATTCGAGTACCGGTGATCGCAAGGAGTGGATCGAACGCAGACTGAAGGAACTTGCGGAAATCTTCGCGGTTTCGGTGGGTGGTTTTTCGATTATGGACAACCACTTGCATCTACTGGTCAGGCTGGATTCGGCGGTTGGCGATGGTTGGTCGGCGGTGGAAGTGGTGCGGCGGTGGTTCGTGCTGTATCCACCGCGCGGTGCGGATCGGAAGGCTTTGTCGGGCGAGACGCTGGAAGAATTGCGGGCTCAGCGACTGGGGGATGCGGCTTGGATCGCGAAGACGCGCGAGCGGCTGAAGTCGTTGAGTTGGTTCATGAAGTGTCTGAAGGAACCGCTGTCGCGACTGGTGAATAAGGCGGAGAAGTGTACGGGAGCGTTTTTCGAAGGACGGTTCAAATCGATTATGATCCTGGATGACGAAGCGTTGCTGTCGGTGTGCGCGTACATCGATCTGAATCCAGTAGCTGCCGGGATCGCTCCGACTCCGGAAGAGAGCGAGCATACATCGATTCGCGAACGTGTAGTGATTGTCGAGGAGCAAGGTCGCACGCAGGATCTGGAGATGGCAATTGAAGGCAGTGTGCCCGCTTCAAAAGTGTCGGCTGGTTTGGAGGACAAGCTGTGGTTAGTTCCAATCGAGGATCGCCGCCGAATCGATTCTGTGCGCGAAGGGATGTTGGCAGGCTTTACGCTGGGCAACTACCTGTCGTTGGTCGAGTACACAGGTCGGTTGATTCGCGATGGAAAGGCGTCGATCTCGGCCGAATTGGCTGGTGTGTTCGAGCAATTGGGGAGCAATGCTGAGGCTTGGAAGGCTCGGCTGATGAAGCTCAGCGGCGGCAGGTTGCTCGGTAGATTTCTAGCGGCCAATCGACAACGACTGCGCGAAGTAGCCGAGCGCATGGGAGTCCATCATCTGGCCAATCTCGGTGGTTGCCGCGCTTAGCGAAGTAGTAGATGCGTTTGCTGAGCGAAAGATCCGACTTCGAGTCGGCGATTGTAGAACAACTCGTCACGAATGTTCATGGGCTGGCGACACGATCGACTGGCCAAGCAGCAATCGTCATAGCAAATCCTCCCTTTGTGATTGGCAGGTTTTAGCAAACGCCGTTCTCTCCGCAAGTACACATTGATCGCCAAGTAGAACACTCTGGATATCTCAACCGCAAAGCAAAAATTGATGCCAATCTCCACGATACAACGTCCGTCATCGTTAGTAGAAGGCGTTTGCGAGCAACTGGCAACACACATTCGTAGCGAACCGGTGACGACAGAGGAGCGCTGGCTGCCTGCTGAACGAGCGCTGGCGGAGCAGCTCGGTGTCAGTCGCTCGGTGGTACGCGAGGCGACGAAGCGGCTCGAGCAGCAGGGGATGCTAGAGATTCAACATGGTACCGGCATCAAGATCGTCGATAAGCTGCATCGTCGGTTCAACGATGTGCTTTCCCGATTGATTCCGGACGTAGCCGAGCGTTTGAAACAACTCAATGAAATGCGGCTAGCCGTGGAGCCCGAAGCGGCTCGGTTGGCGGCGGGTCGAGCCACCAAGTCTGGCATTCGAGCGTTGCGCAAAGTTCATGCACAGCTCGAAGCCGCCCCGGACCTCGACTCGGCCATTCACGCTGACATTGCGTTCCATCGCCTCATTGCTCAGACCAGCGGCAATTTAGTGTTTCGCTTGGTTTTGGACTCACTCGCAGAAGTTAACTTTGCCAGCCGCCAGCGAACAATTGGTCGCATCGGCAAGCAAACCGCCATCGATCATCACTCAAAAATACTTGAGGCAATCGAACGTCGCGACGAGTCGGCTGCTCAAAAGGTGATGCACTATCACATACTCGCCGCCCGCCAAGACATGGACTTGGAATCAACGTGATACGTGGTTTGCAGTTTACGTCGCCACTGGTAAAAAGATGGAAGATGGAATCGTTAAGTTGAACAATTCTATGCAATTGCCCAGACTGCGCGCGGGGATTATCGGACTGGGATTTATCGGCGCGGGGGATCAGGTTTCCGGAGATCGGATAGGGCAGAGCGTCGCGAATCTTGACGGCCATCATCGTGGTGCGTTGTCAAATCATCCTCGGATCGATCTGGTCTCGGGCAGCAGCCGCGATTCAGGCCGTCGTGAACGGTTTCAGGCGGACACCGGCGCGAAAACCTATGCAGACTGGCAAGAGATGTTACTCAAGGAAAGAACTGTATGCTCGTGCTGATCTTTGTTGTCATGGCAGCAGTAGTTGGTGAGCCCCATTCCGGAGTGGTTGAGCTGCCTCGATTGGGAAAAATACAATTGCCTGAAGGGAAGTGGACCGTTGAATATACCTACATTCCAACAAAAGAATCGAAACGTCCGGATTGTTTCGTCTTTCGCAAACTTGGGGACCGACTCGAACGCATTACCGTTATTCGATACCGCCCAGAAATTGCGCAGAAGAAAGCAAGTATGTACGCGGACTCCATTGCCGACAGCATTGAAAAAGGTGTCCCTGCGTTCATAAATAAGAATGATTTGCAAGCTCTTGTTCACGATGAAATTGAGCAACTCGGTCAGCCTAAAGATTGGGATGACAATGAACTTGAATTGACGTATGTTTACGCCGGCAAGAAAGAAGCTCCTTGGATGAGTCACGCATTTATAACACTTCGATCGGATTGGATCGTCATCGGCATTCATTCATCACCCTACGCGATATCACCCGAAACAATAAGGGAGTTAAGGGATCGAAGCAAAATCCTGTTGCCAACTGAATAAACCGAGAAAGTGACGAACAAAGTCGTGCACCAAAGTTCGCGATCAGGTGGTTCTCAATGGCAACGTCGCCTTCGCGAACTTGGTGACGACAGTCGTTCCTCGCCCTCCACTTCTGATCGATTTCTTACTCCTTCGGTCCAGACGAAGACCTCCTTCGATCCGCTCAACGCTTCGTTCAACTGCTTCGATCGGATTGGTTCATTCGACCAGCTTGGCCATTCGAGCTTGGTGGGTATAAAAGCGCGGTTGAAGAGAACTCTTGCGCGTCTAACGCTTCGATCGGTCAGCGCGAACCGTGTTGGCATTGGAACGATTAGCGGTGTGCATGGCGGACGCCGACGGGTTCCAAGCCGCTACTTCATTACCACGCTGCCGGCTCGCCTGGCCTTGGAACGCTTCCAAAACCGACGCCAAGTCCAACCCATTGCCACGTGCTTCAACCACTTCAACCACAATCTGTTTGCAGAGCTTTCCGCGATGCGATACACTAACCCTTCGCTCCGTCGCACTCAGAACAACGCAATGCACGACAGCCACGGTGGCCAGTCGAGCCTGCACAACAACTCAACCCCCGTGGCGACGTGATTGCGGGCGTTATGCAGAAACCCTAATTCCAACCACCATAAAATGACAATTCCAACGATTGATCCTGACGCACCGCAAAAACAAGAAGCGAAACCAACGTTATTCGGCCTTTCACCCGGTTTGTTTTTTGTCGCGATTGTTTTGCTTACTTGCTTGATCAGCTACGCCCTTACCTTCGTGTGGCCAAGTGAAAACAAGTCGCTGTCCTACCTTCCCCGATTTTTACCAGCTATTGCAATCGCCGCCGTAGTCCTAAAACTTTTTGGCCTATGGACAATCCAACCTCCCAAAAGAAGATGAAGTTCTGTCATTGTGTCGTCCGTGTTTTAATAGACAACAAGCTCCTTTCGAATTGATTAGGAATGCCAAGAATAAACAATCTCGCAATAGGAAACACTGGGTTGAATCTTTATTTCAGCTCGCATGTTGCATAGGGTTCGAGCGACTACCCGACTTCGATCATCGTGCAAGACCCTACCAGACCGTACCTGCGCACAGAATCCGGAGCATAACAAATCTATGATTGGATTGTGCGGTGAGCGAGGAGAGTGAGCTGAACGTGAGTCGCGAAGTCTCCAAAGGAGAAGGCCCAGTGGCGCGAGAGGTCTAGCCACAATCCAATCCTTGGTTCAAGAAAGCCGCGTGCGACGCGGGTTAGGTCCGCTGATTCGCGAAGGCGGTCGGCACGGGCGTTGTCAAGTGACTACGGCGCCAATATGGACTTTTTGCGTCGTAGGGTTTTGCATTTTCTGGCAATCTTGTCGTGATCTCTCGATGAAGGTAAAACGCAGTTGGAAGTTGCCTTTGGAGCTCCCAAATTGCCGCCATGCGCCTGACAGTAGCGTCTTTCGGGGTCTGCGCGAATACGGCGAGCGGCATTCGCATGGCTGTGAGCCAAAAACGATACTTCTCTTCCTCTGCCAGCGCGCACGTTGAGCGGACGGCGAGTTGATCTTCGTTGAAAACAACTCGCTGTGGTGCGTGGGAACCACTCGCAGTGGGTCCTTCGGTGAAGGTGGTTCGTGGGAAGACATCGTCATGTCAACTGCTGTCGTTGAACGGAGGACTTGAAAGCGGCAGTACAGGTTGACCGGGGATGAAGCCCAGACACTGCATGGCATGGGGCCGCACTTGGGACAGGGAAATTGGTTCGGCGGTTGAGGATCGGGCTTGCGGGCGACGTTCAGCGTGTAGACCATGTTCAGCGTGACGGTCACGAGCATGGCAAGCCATTCCCAGTCGGTCTTGCGTCTGGGATGGGCGAAGCCTGGGGTGTTAAAAATCTGGTAT
Source organism: Planctomycetaceae bacterium (assembly GCA_005798335.1). Lineage (GTDB taxonomy): Bacteria > Planctomycetota > Planctomycetia > Pirellulales > Pirellulaceae > Aureliella. The sequence continues at coordinate 5,770 of SYJV01000216.1, forward strand.
TGACACAACACCTGAGTGCGCAACTTTCGTTCCGCATATCAAATGAAGAAGCTGACTGGAAAGTACCTGTTTTTCGTTTAGCAATACTTCGTGTTGTCCCACTCGGATATATCTCAAAAAAACGTTGTCGGCGTCGAATTCTGCCGTAACGGGACCGGCCCGCAACGGAATCGGCTCGCCGGCCTGTGCCATGGACAGGGTTGCTAGAAACAGGATTGCAGAATAAAGAATGCACGTCTCGCGAATCTTTATGGTGATTGTTTGCCTTTGTAAGAATTGCTATGCAAGAATATCTTTGACAATGCGCCCGTGAACGTCCGTCAGGCGCATATCCCGACCGCCGTTACGAAATGTCAATCGTTCGTGATCCAGGCCAAGCAGATGCAGGATCGTGGAGTGCAGGTCGTACATCGAGACCGGATTCTCGACCGCATGCATTCCGAACTCATCCGTTGCGCCGTAGATTGTGCCGCCTTGGATGCCTCCACCGGCAAGCCAAACGGTAAAGCCGGATGTGTGGTGATCGCGACCGTGGCCATTTCCCGTATGCGGAGTTCGACCCATCTCGCCGGCCCACAGAATGAGTGTCTCGTCAAGCAGGCCACGCTGTTTCAAATCCTTGATGAGCGCGGCAATCGGCTGATCGGTAACCAGAGCATTTTTTTCGTGATTCGGTTTAAGGTTCGAGTGCTGGTCCCAAGTTCCGTTGTCGATTCCCAACGGGTTGGCGGTGACTTCGACGAATCGCACACCGGCTTCAATCAGGCGTCGAGCACGGAGGCATTGAACCGCGTACTGACGCAGGTCTTTATCTTCAGCGTTCAGACCGTAGAGTTCCTGGGTGGCCGCTGTTTCCTGCGATAGATCCAGGATATCGGGAACGGCAGTCTGCATGCGAAATGCCATTTCATAGTTTCGAATGGCCGATTCAATTTCGGAGTGTTTGCCAAGCTGTTCGGCAAAGTCTCGATCTTGCCCTAGCAGCCATTCGAGCTTGAGTTGCTGTTGATTGGCTCGAGCCGGGTCAATGTTCTCAACCGCCACTCCATCGGCGCGGATGGATGTTGCCTGATAGCTGGCGGGAAGATAACCATTTGAGAAATTCTCTTTTCCACCAGGTGGAACCGAGCCGTTGTTAAGAAACACGTAACCCGGCAAGTTCTGGTTATCGCTGCCGAGTCCATAAGTGATCCATGCCCCAAGGCTGGGTGAGCCTGCGCGGAGACGACAAGAATGCAGGAACAAATTGCCGGCTGCATGAAGAGGTAGCTCAGCGAACATCGATCGGATCACGGCGATCTCATCAACACAAGACGCAATATGTGGAAATAACTCGCTGACCGGAATGCCCGACTCGCCGTAGTTCCGAAACTTCCAGGGACACTCCTTCCATTTCCGGTTGGGTGTAGCCGGCGATTTGGTGCCGGCCCGACTGGCCCAATCCCCGAGTTCCTTATCGTGATGCTGTGCAAGCGTTGTTTTGGGATCGAACGAGTCGACGTGCGAAACGCCACCCGGCATGAAACAAAAGATGACGTTCTTGCACTTGGGTGCGAAATGCGTCGTCCCGGAACTTCCGGCGAGACCGGCGAAACTGCGATCGGCCATCAGAGCCGAAAGTGACATCATGCCAAAACCGGTCGAAGCCGTAGCCAGCATCTGCCTCCGGCTCATCGGAATGGGCCTTCGACCTGGACAAGCGACGGGCTGTGCCGAGATTCTCATAAGTTCTTGTCCTCAGTCATGCTTAGTGCGTCGAGTTTCTCAAGCGAATACTCGCGATCCAGTTTTAGCGAATCAATTCTAGCGAATGTAGATCAGTTCTTTCAGGTTGAATACGGCATGAGCGGCGTCCTGCCAGACGCTCAGGTCGTGCAGCAATACGGCATCGTCGGCAGTAGTTCGTCCCGCCAGTTGTCGAATCAGGGAAACGAATCGCTGTTGCTCAAACTCGGTGGGGGGACGCCCGAGGGCTTTGTGAAACATTGCTTGCACTCGCGCTTCTACAGAAACGTGATGTGTGGACAGAAGCTGCTCTGCCCAGAACTTCGATTGGTCGATGACAAACGGATCGTTCAGAAGGGCTAGCGCCTGGGATGGCACATTGGTACGATCACGACTGCCGCGAGTCGCCATGGGAATCGGAAAGTCGAACATCTCGAGGAACTGCGGCCCTTCCATGCGAGTTACTTTGATATAGAGGCTGCGGCGCCCATCTCCGTCCAGTGGCCCGACCATGAGCTTGCGATAATCGGTTTCCTCCCTTCGATGCGGGTGGATGCTGGGACCATACAGAGTTGGGTCCAAGCGACCGGACACGATTAGAATCATGTCTCGAACCGACTCCGCTTCCAGGCGATGTACCGGGTAATGATGCAGCAATCGATTTCCTGGATCGATTTGAGCCGCATGACTCTGCGGCAGGCTCGACTGCCGAAAAGTGCTGCTCATGACTATTTTGCGGATGAGCCTTTTGATGGACCAGCGATCGTTGACAAAGTCTGCAGACAGGAAGTCGAGTAGTTGAGGATGCGTTGGTTCGTCTCCCATGCGACCGAAGTCATCCGTGGTGGCTACAATGCCTCTGCCAAACAAATGATGCCAGACACGATTGACCATCACGCGAGCTGTCAGCGGATTGCTCGCACTGGCGATAAGCTCAGCGAGTTGTCGTCGTCCACTACCCTGCTTTGCTATCGGTGAATCCCCGGCGAGTACCTCGATATACCGTGGCGCCACGACTTCGCCAGGATTGGCCGGATCCCCTCCCCGAAGCACGGGAAAGCCTTGGGTGTCTCCCTGATCTGCAAGTCCCGCAACCACGCGTGGCTCTGGGATGGACGAAACCAAAGCACGATAGCTTTTCAGCAAACGGTCTAGTTCTTGATCTTCTCGCGAGGAATTCGGAATCAAGGCGACTTCGAGCAGCCAGTTGATCCAATAGACGTCGGAGTCGCTCGCCCGATCGTTCTCCCAAGCCATGATTGCATCGCGGGCCACCGCCTGAATGGCTGCGGCAATTCCGGCTTTGTCGGAGGGCGGAGGCTGTTCAAACAGTGCGAGCATGGGCTTCAGATCGACCGGCGGTGCAGATGGAGCATCGTGTAGCACAGCTCGCATAACACCAAAGGATGAACGTGGCGACTTCAGCTCATCGGGGTCTTTTGTACCAGGACGACCTGGACGATCCGGCCATCGAGGATTGTCTGACCGGGTCGTAAGCTCTACGAACGAGCTGTGCGACGAGCCTGCACTGGTCGGAAACTGATTCCACTTGAGCGTTCCACCAAAAAGATACTCCAGGCCGCCGCCAGCGAACTCGTTCAGAGCGCAACTGTCGACGACTGTGCGAATCATGCTGCGTCGATCTCCGACTACTTGCAGACTTATGAACTTCCTTTTGGTTGGCAGCCAGGGCGATCGCAGCGAACCGTTCAAGCGATCGGAAACAGAATTTGTGTAGAGACCGGCGGGAAGGATCGCCCCCACTATCTGTTCACCCTCTTCCGCAATCGTAAACCCTCCTGCACGGCTTGGGCCATTCGACAAGCCCAGGCCACTGGTCGACCATCCGGGAGCACCACCTGGCGCCGTGAAATCAGCCCAAATTTCATAATCTTCTGCCAATGATTTCGCGCGACTACTTTGTTCTACCCTGTACTCCTCTTTGAGGGCCACCCATAGCGATTCAATGTTTGCTTCCGGCTGCGCCAGTTTGCGCAGAATGTATGCCGGATCTTCGCGACCGCGTTTCTCATCGGCAATTCGCTTGCCAAGTGCGCTGGAACAATCGTCCACGACCAAGCCAGACGAGATCGAAGACACGATATCTTCGGTTGACTTGTCGATACCAGTGAGCCAACTCTTGGCCAGTTGACTTCTTAGACTCGCTTTGAGCTGTCGCGTTTGATTGGCTACGTCGGCAATTCGTTGCGGCGAATCGATGGTGTGCACAACTTGACTGCAATTTTCCAAAACACCAACGAGCGCGTAGTAGTCTTTCGTCGAGATCGCATCCAATTTGTGGTCGTGGCAGCGGGCACATGAAAGAGTCAAACCCTGAAACGCTTTGGCGAATGTGTCAATCTGATTGTCCAGCGCGTCGAAACGAATCGCAGGAAACTGAACGCAGTCGTCATGTCCCAGCTCACCGAAGCGCCAGAACGCGGTTCCAATAATGGATTCGTTAATTTTTAGTTGCTCATGGACGCGCGGGCTCGCCAGCAGATCGCCGGCGATGTGTTCGCGAGCAAGCTGGTCATAGGGTACGTCCTGGTTGAAGGCTCGAATCAAATAATCGCGATAGCGCCAGGCATCGCGGATCTCGTGGTTCCACTCATACCCATGCGTCTCAGCAAATCGTACCACGTCCATCCAGTGGCGAGCCCAGTGTTCGCCGAAATGGGGCGAACTTAACAAACGATCCACCAGTGCCTCGTAAGCCTCAGCAGGATCTTTGTGAGTGTCCAGGATAAACCGCTCGATCTCTGCGGGGGAAGGCGGCAGTCCCGTAAGGACAAGCGATAACCGTCGTGCCAGAACGAGCGGTTCCGCGGGTGCAGTCAGTGTGATCCCCGCTTCTCGTTGCTTGGCATGAACGAAGGCGTCGACCGAGTCTCCCGCTTGCTTATCGGGTCCAGGCAAGGGTCGCGTGGGAGCGACCACAGGCTGAAGGCTCCACCAGTGGCGGCGCTGGTCGAGCACAGTCTTCCACGACTGTACTGCCAAGTCATCGGCCGAAGGAGGCTTGTCACGCGGATCGGGAGCCCCCAGTTCAATCCACTTTTGAAAATCCGCGATCACTTGATCCGCCAACCGTTGGTCAGGCGGCATCTTGAGCGATTCATGTCGGAGAGCTTCCAACAACAGGCTTTTCTCGGCATTGCCTGGAACGACAGCCGGACCCGTTTCACCGCCCATACGAACGACATCGCGACTATCGAGTCGCAAGCCACCTTTTGGGCTTGGTGAAGCGGCCGAATGGCACTTGTAACAGTGTTTGATGAGTACCGGTCGAATTCGCTTTTCGAAAAACTCAAACTCCGCACCCTCGTCACCCAACGCCATGGGGAGCGAGCTAAAAAAAATGACGACCAGCAGAAACGCTCGGCTCAACGTGAGAGTGTTCGCAGTGGCGGTGCTTGCGCGCGGCTGATCCATTCAAAACCATCGATTACCAGGGTGTGTCTTATCTCCAAGACGATCGTCATTTCCTCAGAACCGATTCTACATCAATCGCAAAGCAGGCAACAAGTGAAATGCAATGAAAAGCCAACTCACTTACCGTCTATGCGTCTAACATAGCCCAGGCAAGCAGATCGAGGCGGCTGCGTTTAACTTATACCGCACGCGGTGGGCAATGACACATTTGTTGTTCGTCGTAAGTGGTGGCATGCAAACCTTTTGTGACTCTAGCTGGCGCGTTGAGCTAGTATCAAAGCCCACCGCGTGCGGTATAGTCGCTATTTCAACGCACGAGGCGGGCCAGGAAGTTCGCGAGACACCCGTGGAGCAGAGGCAAGAAAAGCGGCGAGCCAAGCGGCGCAATCCGACTGGACTGCGTGTATTGCGTGATAGTTGGTTGTCTCCGCTGGAGTAGACCATCGACTCATCCATGTGGCGTGACTTGGTGTGGGACTACAAGCGGTACTTTGGCAAAGGTTCATGTGCCGATCGCTCTGAGTCGCTGGCTGCGAACGCACGGCGGTTGGGCAAGAGATTTCATCATGGTCAACGCCGCATCCGCGAGTGCTTTGGCAATTCCCAGCAGGCGAAGCGTCTTGCAGCCTAACGGCATAGCCAGCCATCACAGGAGTGAACTCGGCGAATAGGATTCTCGAAACCCTCGAAATCGAACATTTTGACACTTCTCGCTGATCGCCAGCCATACTGTTGCGATTCAAACGTGTTTAGTAACGTTTCCATTGGCTTTGTGCCAATGGGACGGCAATTGACAGCTACCCGACAACTGAAGTCCTGCAAGCTTCGTTCGCGAGTCCTCGGCTTCGCCGAGGACTCGCGAACGAAGCCGAGGATTGGTGGGGCTTTTGGGTAGCTGTCAATTGTGCCCCCACCGGCATAAAGCCGGATGGCAGGCGGAATTCTGCTGGCGATCAGCGAGAAATGTCAATATTTTTTTTCCTGTGCTACTGGCTGAACTCGCGAAAGTGCTCTAAATTCACGTTGCGCTGTTGCGAGCGGCGGGTGATTCCGCAAAGACCATTACGGAACTGATATCCATTTCGTAAGTAGCGCGGTTTGGTTTTTATTAACTTCAGTTTGAGTTCTCTTGATCGGAGTCAGATGATGCCAAGTCGAAAACATGTTGGTTTTACGTTGGTGGAGCTCTTGGTAGTGATTGCAATCATCGGTGTCCTGGTGGGGCTGCTGCTACCTGCCGTCCAGGCCGCTCGCGAAGCTGCACGGAGGATGCAGTGTTCGAACAACTTAAAGCAATTCGGTTTGGCTCTGCACAATTTCGAGTCGACTTACAAGAATTTTCCGCAATCGGGGATTCGCGGCAGCGGTGAGGGAACGTGGGTCGTGAGGCTGCTACCCTACATGGAGCAAGGGAATGTCTATGCGAGCTGGGATGAGAAAAAACTTGGTGCTTACTACCGCCTGGGTGCCAATGCGGCCGAAGTCGCAGCTCGTCAAGCACAGATTCCATTTCTCTTTTGTCCATCTCGCCGAGGTGCGCCGCAGTTAAGCAAGAATGGCGACAACCGCGTGTGGGCCGGAGTGCCAAATTTCAATATTCCTGGAACTTGCGGCGATTATGCCCATGTGGCGGGCGGTAATGATGGAACATTTCAAATACAGGGTACACTCAGGGCCACGGATGGAACTGGAACTTGGCAGCTCTCCACGCCCTGGTTAGTTGTAAAAGCCACTTCACTCTCATCGTTTCGCACGGTGACTGATGGAACCAGCAACACGGCGGTATTTGGCGAGAAGCATCTAGCTCCGATCGGTGATGCCGGACTTGGAGCTGCAGGCGATGCTTCGATCTTCAATGATGATACACCCCAGTGGTCGGCGCGCTTGATGGGCAATCAAACGATAAACGGGACCATTGCGCGCACTTTGGCGAATGGGCCTACCGATTTGAATCGGCGCAATGAGCGCTTCGGCAGTTACCATCCAGGCGTCTGCCAATTCACATTCGTGGATGGTAGCGTCCAATCGCTTTCCACAACGACGGACCTCGGGGTGTTGACTGCGATCGCCTTGCCATCTGACGGAGCTACCGTAACGCTTCCATAATCATTACGAAGAACTCTGCGAGAGGATCGATCAAATGTTGGACCGAAGAAGGGCATTTGGCAAGTGGATTTTTGCCTCAACTGCTTTCGCGCTGCTATTGGCCTCAATGGGATGCGAGGCAGCGCCCACGACATTTCCTGTTTCGGGGACTGTCAAGCATAAGGGCGGCAAGGCTTGGTCGGGTGGGACGATCACTTTTCAACTTGAAAGCGATCCCAAGGTAAATCCGACCGGTCCCATTCAAAAGGATGGCAGTTTTACACTAACGACTCATTACAATTCCGGGAACAGCACTTCCACGAAACCAGGTGCGCCCGCCGGTCAATATACGGTTACCGTCGAACCCGATTACGGCCCTGAACTTCCGACGGTGATCAAGGGCAATACTGTTTCCCAGAAATTCGCGGTGAAGGAAGAGGAAAACTCTTTCACGGTCGAGGTCGATAAGTAAGGAGATCGTATGCAATTTCGCGCGCAGTTGGCATGCATCTGTCGGAGAGAAGTTTCCTCGCAGTTGAGGCAATGCTTGTGGGTAGTGGCGAGTCTCTGTGTGTTGCTCGCCTGCTGTTACCAAACTGAATGCTTGGCACAGAATGTGCGAGCAGGGTCGCCAGCCAAGGTTGCCGAAACAAAAGAGGCAAAGCAATCCGTCGACGAAGGGTTTGAATCCCTGTTTGACGGACGCACGCTATCGGGTTGGAACGCGGTTCCGGAAAATACTGCCTCCGATTGGTCGGTTCACGACGGAGCGATTCTGGGAGTCGGAAGCGCCGATCGACTGGCTTATCTCGTTTGGAAAGACCAGCAGCTCACCGATTTTGAATTGCGGCTTCGCTATCGGATGCTCACTCAAGGGAACACGGGGGTTGAGATCCGCGCGAGACCCGACGTCTCGCGCAAACGTCCGTTCGAAGGCTATCACGCTGATATCGGACATGTAGGCATCGGTCCCAACGTTCTTGGTGCATGGGATTTCCACTTTGCGAAGCGTATCGAGCACCAGCGCAAAGAGCACGCTTGTCCACTGGGAACTCGCCTCGTAATCGATGAAAATGACAGCCCACATGTAACTAGGATCGAAAACGGGCTGACCGATGAAGGCGTGCATGATCGGGATTGGAACGACGCCCGCATTGTTGCCAAGGGCAATCATTTCGAATTTTTCATAAACGGTAAACTGGCTTCGGAGTTCACCGACAATGTACGAAACGGACGGCTTAACCAAGGTGCTATTGGTCTGCAACTTCACAATCGAGGCATGCGTGTCGAGTTCAAAGATTTGCGGCTCAAGCTTCAACCTTGAAAACCGTTGGCGGATGCCCGCCGCCAGTGTCGAGCCAATCCGAAAGACCTAGAAGATCAAACCCATTTTTAGAATCGAATCCATTAAATAGAAAGGTCCTTACGATGCAAAACCAAGATCGCCGTGATTTTTTGAAGACCGGCTCAATGGTTGCCGCTACGGGGGCAGTGGTCGCTCAATTCGGCACAGTGGCAAAAGCGGCGGCGAGCGAACGAGTGCGCGTGGGCATCGTAGGTGCCGGTGGCCGGGCGATGTCGCTGATCCAGACGTTTTCGGCAAACGAGTCAGTCGAAGTGGTGGCGATTGCCGATTTGGATTCCAATCGATTGCCGATGGGGCTGGAAACGTCCGCCAAGCTGCAGGGGAAAAAGCCGCGCGGAGAGAGTGATTTTCGAAAGTTGATCGACGACAAGACGATCGATGCGTTGGTAGTAGGGACTCCCGACCACTGGCACGCGATACCGACCATATTGGCTTGCCAGGCAGGCAAGGACGTCTACGTTGAAAAGCCGGATAGTCACGATATCGTTGAAGGCATGCGCATGGTGGCCGCGATGCGCAAGCACCAGCGGATCGTGCAGATGGGCTCGCAACACCGCTCGACGAAACGCCTGCAATCGGCGATCGAGTTCGCGAAATCAGGAGCCCTGGGACGAGTCGTCGTGGCCAAGGCCTGGGAAAGCGCTAAGCAAGGTCCGATCGGTTTTCCCAAGGACTCGACCCCGCCATCGGGCGTCGATTACGACATGTGGATCGGCCCGGCGCCCAAGCGGCCCTTTAATGTCAACCGCTTTCACGGGCGCTGGCGTTGGTTTTACGACTTTGGGACTGGCGATTTGGGAAATGACGGCGTGCATCGGCTCGACATGGCCGTGGCAGTACTAAACGCCGCCAGCGTAGCACAGGGAGATGGTCCTATTGGCTTGCCGTCGACCATTTTTGCCAATGGAGGCAAATGGTATTTCGACGATGCGCAGGAATTTCCCGACACGCTGCAAGTCAATTATGAATACGGTACTGGCAAGCAGACTAAGTTGCTGACCTACGAGATGCGCGTCTGGGCACCGTACGGTTACCTGGGCGAAAGCGAGGGTTCCGCGGTCTTTGGCGACAAGGGCTATATAGTCGTCGGCAATGAACGCTGGGCGGCTTACGGCAAAGGCGGGCAGGTACTTGGAAAAGGCGAAGGAGACAGCCATGAAACTCCGCACGTCCAGAATTTCATCGAGTGCATCAAGTCGCGCGAAAAACCCTACTGCGACTTGGAGACGGTCGGTCATCCCGCGTCTATCATGTGTCACGCCGGCAATATCGCCGCGCGAGTTGGCCGGAAGCTGACTTTGGAGCCATCTACCGAGACGTTTGTCAATGATGCCGAGGCCAACGCCCTTCGCGGGCGACCCGAGTATCGCAAACCATGGATCTTGCCGGAAGTGTGATGGAGACCGCGCCGTCGAGGCAATCCTCCAGAGCTTGCTCGGCTGAAGAATCAAAGATCAAAGCGGAGGAATAATCAATCGGTGTGGCGGCCCTCATGCCAAGAGCAAGCAAGAGCGATTTGGATTGCCGCAGCCGATCATGATGCCCCGTTTGGATCTTTCGATCAGTGCCTTGCTGAATGGCTCGTATGAAGTCTTCTAGCTTGAGAGTACGCTAAGAGCGCGGAGTTGCCAGCCGTTCGTAACCTTCTTGTCGGTCCAACACACGAAGTAATTCCCGCCTGACTTGCTCGTCACTAGTCTTTCCGACCGTTATTCCTCTCTGCGCCGCGACGGCTTTCAACTCCAGCTTCGATAGGTCCTGCGCCAGCAGTCCACGAATTTGCTCATTTGTCAGATTGGGAGAAATCTCTATCGGAATCCTTTTGGGTCGCGCTGGTTTAGTTTGTAGCGGCTGTGAAAGGAGCGTGCCGAGTACCTCATCGGTTTTTACGGATTCAAGAAATTCAATTACCTCCTGAAAGGGCCGTTGTACTTTTGACACTCTTTCCTGCAGCGTTGCATCAGCGAATTGGCTGCGAATAGTACTGAGCCGCTCAATGAGCGCGTCAAGGTTTCTCACGATAGCAGCCTTCGACTCCGGTCGCACAACGGCATCCAGTTCGCACTTGAGTCGACTTAGCTGTCCAATCAGGCTGTTGGTAAGATTTTGTTTCATGACAATGGAAATTTGGTTCGCACTTCTTTGGTCATCGCTCGATACAGCAGGTCGTTTTGGGAACCCGGCGAGTGAAGATAAACAGGCAACTGCTCGGTCGTTGCCTCCCGAATGTCTTTGTAATCCTCAGTATGGCTGTCGAAGCACCTTTCTGCGAAACGTGTCATGCTTCGGACGCTCGCCATTTGCTTCTGCGCTACTTTTTGAGTATTTCCAGCAGTCACGTTCACCTTTACAAAACAAAGGAAATAATCCAGCGCTGTCACTCTTTTATTGACAGGATCAACTATTTGTTCGGATAAGTTCCTCTCCCGGATTAATTGGTGGATCTTCCTGTCAAGGAAGTTGACACCAACAGTTGAGAAATGATCTGGCAACAGCGTCACAAGATACCCGTCGCTAGCATAGAGGGCGTTTTGAGTCGCTAAATACAGGTTCGGCGGGCAGTCAATGAGGATATAGTCATAATCGTCCGCGATTCCTTCGATTGCGTGAGCAAGGATCGACCGCTGGTCGAGATGTATTTGCGCAACTTCCTGGATGGTTGTCGCTGCCTTCGTCCGCGATTGGAGTCGAAGATCAATGTCAAGAAGTTCGATCGTTGACGGTACCAAATCGATGTTCGCCAATTCCGGTCGGGTCATTGGCCGCTTCCAGATTAAATCTCGAAGAGGTTTATTCTCTCCCTTGAGGTATGCGCTGTATACGGATTCCAGCGATCCGACAGTTTCAATTTGCTTCTCCCATTGCGGAAAATCAGCGCATAGAAACGTGAGGTTCGTTTGCGGATCCGCATCGATTAGCAGCACCCGCATCTTCGGCTCGAACATGGCAAGGCCACAACCAATATGAAATGTGGTCGTGGTCTTTCCCACCCCTCCCTTGTAGTTTATGAACGAGATGATCGTGGCCATTGCACCTCTTTACTATCGGGTCAGCCTCTGCGTTTTCGATCGTATTTTGCACGGTAGATCGGGATTAGGGTACAGGGCGTAGTGTGCGAAAAAACCTGCCTGCGACTCGGATAGGCCAGCCACACTCGCAACGCAGCCGGTTTTATCGACGCCGGAAGGGAGCGTACGTTGGCGAAGGGTTCTCAAGACGCGTTCGGCCTGACTCCATCCCATTCACCCAACTGCCGTGCGCCGACTTGTCCCGAAATCGGCTATCGCACATAATATAGAATTGAACGGTTAATGGCTACCTCCAAAGTTTTCACCGACTTTAGGTGGACTAACGGAGAAGTTTGGCGGAGGCAATCGATGAGTGCACTTTGGTGGAAGGATGGGTGCTACTTCGAATCATTCAGTGTAAATATCTCAACCAGTTTCAAGCGGCTCTCGCCAAGTATGTTGATCATCGTGCGGTTTTTTATTGTCGTCTTTCGCTCCGCGAAAGAAATGCGTAACGCTACTTTCGCAGAGCGAAAGGCGACACTCATTTTTCGCCCGATGCTAAGCCTGACTCTGGCGCTGTGCGCGATGGCCATGTCGACCCAGGTCCGTGCACAGAATAATATTGACTTCGTGCGACAGGTACGACCGCTGTTGGCGGACAATTGCCTGACCTGTCACGGACCTGATGCGGCGCAGCGCAAGGCGGAATTGCGGTTGGACGTAAAGGCCGACGCGGTCCGGCGAAAGATCGTCGTTCCGAGCCAGCCCGCATCAAGTATTCTGATCGAAAGAGTTACCTCAAACGATCCCGATCAGCGTATGCCGCCGCCGGAAAGCGGCAAATCACTCACTCGCGATAAAGTTGACACACTTCGCCGTTGGATTGCCGAAGGCGCCCAGTGGCCAGAACATTGGGCCTTCGTGCAACCTTCGGACGTGGTTCCGCCCAGCAGCGATTCGACTTGGCCGGTCAATGCGATTGATGCCTTCGTGCTTCAAGGACTCCAACGCGCTAAAGTAGAACCGACACGGGCAGCAGACCCCTGGGTACTGTTTCGCCGCATGCATTTGGATGTGACGGGTTTACCACCCACTCCGGAGGCCATAGGAGATTTCGACGGTCTGCTGCGCGCCAATCCAGTCGATGCGCTCGAGCGCGAGTTGGATCGACTGCTCGCATCGCCCCGCTATGGTGAGCGAATGGCGCTGGAGTGGCTGGATCTGGCCCGCTTCGGCGACACCAGTGGCTATCAAGACGATGCACTGCGTCCAGCTTGGCCATATCGCGATCACATCATCTCCGCCTTCAATGCGAATCAGCCATTCGACGAGTTTACCGTCGAACAACTGGCTGGCGATCTACTGCCTGAAGCCGCACAGTCGCAACGCATAGCGTCGGGCTTCAATCGACTCCATCGACAGAACGAAGAAGGAGGTTCGGATCCTGAGGAATTCCGCCTCTTATATGCCGTGGACCGAACCAACACGACAGCCACGACGTGGATGGGGTTAACGTTGGGTTGCGCACAATGTCACGATCACAAGTACGACCCCATCAGCCAAGCGGAATACTACCGGCTGCTCGCGTTTTTCAACAGCCTCAAAGGTGAGAACATCCTGAACAAGAATCCGCGAAACAACCCGCCTCAGATTCTCGTTCCGGACGAGCAACAAGCACGGGAAATCGCTGCTCTGCAATGCCAGCTCGACGGGCTCGAAAAACAATTGCTCAGCGACGAACCCAGAGTCACCGCGGCGTTAGAACGCTGGCTGATGATTGCCAATCAAGATCCCGATCGGGCCATCGACGAGCATGTCTTGATTGGTTCCGCGAGAGGAAGCGTGGGAAAGACCGCAGAGAGCGCCTACTACGCGGATACACAGTTGATGCAGACTCTGTCGCTGGATCAAGCAGTTCATGCATCGGGAACACTGAACGTCGTGCGATCGGGAAAACACCAAGTTCGCGTTGGTTACTTCAGCCAGAATGCCGCCAAGGCCGGTCCGTTCATCGGTTTGGTGATTGGTGAAGGTCCGAATGCATGGGTTCGAATCATCCTACCAGGCGGCAAGGTAATTACCTCCGACCCGATTTCGTTGAAAGCGGGCAACGAGTATGGTTGGTCGTACTCATGGAACCCGATGTCGGGAGAACTAAGGCTCGAGACCAGCGATTCGGAGGGACAATCGCGCAACCGATTGGCAATTGTCGATGCGTCGCAGCGTCAAGGGTCAGTGAACTTCAACGCCTTCGGACTGGTTGGCGAAAGCGTAGGGGCTGACGAACCCATCACCGAAGTCCTCATCGACAGTATTGAATACTCAGTCACAGCCGCCAAATCGCGCTTCGAGTCGTTCGACGCACACCTGAGCGACGAGCTGCCCAACCTGACAGGCGAGAGTTGGGTGAGGTCCGACGCCCAAACATCAAGCAGCTCATTTGGACCGGTGAAGGGAACATCGACGACCGATTCGATGCCGGCCTCGGGCTACTCGATTTCTGAAATCCTTGCCTTGCCTGCCGCATGCCGCACGGAGACTCACCAATCGGAGCTGCGAGCGTTCTTCCAGAGCAAGATCGATGCCCAACATTCAAAGCTGCTGAAGGAGACAAACAGCGTCCAAAAGCGTCGGGGAAAGCTCCAGTCGTCGATTCCCCAAGCGCTGGTTTGGGAGGAGCAATCTCCGCCCCGTGCAACATACGTTCTAAAGCGAGGCGATTTTCAGCAACCAGGCGAAGAGGTAACGCGCGGAGTTCCGGCTATCTTTCGATCATTAGCTCCTCGCGACGAAGGGCGACCGCTCGATCGGCTCGATCTAGCGCAGTGGCTGGTAAGTCGCGATCATCCGCTCACATCCCGCGTTGCGGTGAATCGAATATGGAAACAGTGTTTCGGTCAAGGGCTTGTTCGAACACTGGAGGATTTTGGAACTCAAGGCGAACCGCCCACTCATCCAGAACTCCTCGATTGGCTCGCGATTAGGTTCATGAATGATGGTTGGGACATCAAGCGTTTGCAACGTCGAATGCTCCAGTCGGCCACTTATCGACAGGCTTCGCGTGTATCACCGCAATTGGCTCAAAACGATGCCGCGAATCGGTTTTGGGCGCGTTCCTCACGGCTGCGATTGGCGGCCGAGGAGGTGCGTGACATGGCCCTCTCGGTAAGCGGCCTGCTGCAATCGCAGATTGGCGGCCCGAGCGTACATCCGCGACAGCCGCCAGGATTCTATCAGGATAAGAGTCAAGATTGGAGCTGGCCAGAACTAGTCGGTGCAAGTCTCTATCGACGCGGTATGTACACGTTTTTCCGCCGGACCACCCTCTATCCATCGTTGGCGATCTTCGACGCTCCACAGCGCGGCGATTGTACGGTCAACCGGCCGCGTACGAACACACCTCTACAGGCACTGGTAACGCTTAATGATCCAGTCTTCGTCGAGGCAGCGCGCGCGTTCGCTCAGCGAATTTTATGCGAAGGTGGAGCGGATCGAGCGCAGCGAATGACGTATGCTTTTCGTACCGCTTTAACGAGGCCACCTAGACCCGAGGAACTTGAGTTACTCGCTCAGCACTTCGAGCAGGCTCTTTCCAGATATCGGGCCGATGTAGCATCCGCGCGTGCCTTGTTGGGTGTGGGGAGCTTCGAGCTTCCGGCTAAGTACGACGCTGCCGAGCTGGCGGCCTGGACCGTGCTTTCCAACACGCTCTTGAATCTCGACGAGGCGATCACACGAGAATGAACGAGCATACTTTTGATCAAGAAGAACGGCAACTCACGCGTCAGTCGCTTCGCCGCCATTTCCTGACCCGAACTTCGGCAGGGCTGGGAGTTGCAGCGCTTAGCCAGTTGCTAAATGCCCAGGACGCGCCTCCAAGGTTGTCGCCCGAAAGCCACCCCGGGACTGCGACACGGACGCACTTCATTCCGCGAGCCAAGCGAGTCATCTACCTTTTCATGTCGGGCGGGCCTTCTCACGTTGATTTATTCGATCCCAAACCTCGCCTCAAGAGTATGCATGGTCAAGAGATGCCCGAGAGCGTCCGAGCCAGTCGTCGAGTCACCACGATGACGCGCACTCAGTCGTCGTTTCCGTGCGCTGGTTCTCCGTACAAATTCCAGCCACACGGCGCAGCGGGAATCGAGTTGAGCGAGATTCTTCCCCACCACTCGCGAATTGCCGACCACCTGTGTGTGGTGCGCTCGATGTGGAGCGAAACCATCAACCACGACCCAGCCGTCACGTTGATGCAGACCGGCAGCGGTAATGCGGGCCGACCGTGCATGGGATCGTGGTTGTCGTATGGATTGGGCAGCGAAAATCAAAACCTCCCCACGTTCATAGTATTGCTTTCTGGCGTGACTTTTGGTCAACCGGTTTTATCGCGCTACTGGCACAGCGGATTTCTGCCCAGTCAGCATCAAGGGGTTCAATTTCGTTCCACCGGCGACCCCGTGTTATTCCTTTCGAATCCGCCAGGCGTGAACCAGGATGATCGCGGCAAGGTCATTCGCACGGTCAATCAATTCAATCAGATGCGATTGAAAGAGATTGGCGATCCAGAAATCGAAGCGCGCATTCAAGCGTTTGAATTGGCCTATCGAATGCAAACGAGCGTACCGGACTTGATTGACTTGTCGACCGAGACTCAGGAGACCTTGGATCTCTATGGGGTTCAGCCAGGCCAAACGTCTTTCGCGGCAAACTGCCTTTTGGCTCGGCGGCTGGTCGAACGTGGCGTTCCGTTCGTCCAGCTCTTTCATAAGGACTGGGATCATCATCAGAACCTGCCCGATAAACTTCCGTTGCTCTGCAAGGAAACAGACAAAGGCTCCGCGGCCTTGGTGCTCGACCTGCATCGCCGAGGCCTACTCGACGATACGCTGGTAATTTGGGGCGGCGAATTCGGACGCACGAGCTATTGCCAAGGAAAGCTGACGGCAACAGACTTGGGTCGGGACCACCATCCACACTGCTTTTCGCTCTGGATGGCAGGAGGCGGAATACGATCGGGAATGACTTACGGCACGACAGACGAATTCGGTTACACGGTTGCGGACAAGCCCGTCCACGTCCACGATTTTCAAGCGACTGTCCTACATTGCTTGGGTATCGATCACACGCGGCTGACATTCCGATTTCAAGGACGCAATTTCCGTTTGACCGACGTTCAAGGAGAGGTCTTGCGCGATTTGCTTAGTCACGTCTGAAGTGATCGGGACAAATAGCCGTCCTTCGTCTGAACCAGATGCCCGGTCTCAAGCCGATGCGTCAGCGAGCGGTCCCGTAAAAGCACGGAATGACGAACTCCGTGCCTTGTGACTCTGTTTGCGATCAATGGAGATGCTTGTCTCCGGCCCATGAGCACTTGGCTCGGGCGCGCTTTGCTACTGCCTGGCCACCCAAGGTGTGCCGAGCGGTTGGGCTGCTTTTTGCTCGCCGTAGCTGCCGCCTTTCGCGCCCTTGGGATTGGCGCCGAAGAACCGGGGATCGTCCGCTGGTTCCGATGAAGGTTGATAGCGTACATCGACCGACAAGCGAACTCGACCGACTTCCGAATGATTATCCAGCGAGCCGTGCATCGTAAAGCCGCTGAACAGGATAACGTCACCAGGGTGAAAGTGCGTGGTCAACAACCTCGTCTGGCGCCTGCGCACAAACTCCAGAGTATCGGTCGCGGCGGCTTGGTAGGCCAAGCTTTGAGCCGCGGCGAAAGCACCTGGATCCGAGGCGAGATTTGCCGCCCGCATCGGTCCAACCAAGTCGTCAAACCTATGCGAGTTCTCCACCACCATCAATGGTCCGTCCTGAATCGGTATCTCTCCCAGCGGTACCCAGCAAGTGATGATCTGCGATGCACCTCCGGCAAAAAACGGATAGTCGTAATGAAGATCCGTAAAGTTACCGACTGGAGCAGGTCGCAAGAACAGATAATCGTGCGGCCTCGCGGGTTTATCCATCACTAAACCGACCAGCTTCCCCAATCGCGTTCCATGCGTCACGCCTCGCAGCGCGGTATCTTCGCTCACGGCTTTCCAAAACGCGCCCAAGTCAGGTGCCAATTCACACCGCCGGCTCGTACCGGTCGCAATGCCATCGGCGACGGGAAACGCGATTTCGCCGACATCCGCCAAACGACTGAAGATGCGCTCGCGAGCCAACAGCACTTCCTCCCGATCCAGCCAGTTTCGCAATAGCACGTATCCATGTTCGCTAAAACTGGCACGCAGTGCGGGTGGATCTTCGATCAACGAAGTGGCTTCTGTTAATGGTCCAAGAAGCTCAGCCGGAACAGGTTGCCTTTGCGAGAAACTGAGCGACATGA
>SYJV01000217.1 GCA_005798335.1 Planctomycetaceae bacterium
AATTAGAGCCATCCATCAATTGCCATAGCCGAAGATGTCACCACACAATGCGAAATGATTCGCCAGCACCCTCAAAGCACAGAGCAAAACGACTATAAGCTCCGAACGACTGCCGTAACCGGGCGGCGACGAAAGACTGTCCATGTCAAATCCGCCCGACTTCGCCGCTCCGGTTCACGGCTTTGTTCGTCGGCATTTTCGGATCACTGTTGATCTTTGGCGGTGGATGAGAACTGATTGTCGATCGTTTGAATATCGACGTCGAGCCCAGAGTACACATTGTATTCGTATTGGAAAGTTGTGCTATCACCAACATCACAGGTGGAATCAATAAGCTTTCCGGATTCGTTGAACAGATATGCGGGTGGTCCTGATGGCAATGTCCACCATGCGGTTTCGCCAAATACGATGAAATGATTGGCCGGATTTGTCACTCGGACTGCATGTGTCAACGGCACGCCTTGCGTTTTCAGTTGGGTGTACGTCTTCACGCCCGGTGCTGGCGCGAATCCAGATTGATACGTTGCCACTGCAACAACGCATGCCACGGGCAGGATGCACATCATTGCAATCGTTACGATCGTCTTTCGCTTCGACTTTGCCATCGCTGTTACCTTTGCCGACGAACGACCAAGGTCACCGGGCGGGCGCAGGTGCCGTTCCATTTCAAAACCGGCTCGCTCGCCCGCTCCGGTGCACCGCCTTGTTCGGCTATTTGCGCTGCCGTTTCGCGCCACGCTGAACCGCGTTTGATTTGTGAATTGTGATTTCTGGGCGATAGTGGAAGCCATCGTGCGCAACGATCGGCTCTTCAATTCCAAGCTCTTCGGGAGGATCTATAACTCCATCGAAGGATCCCCACTCGTGAACAAAGTAATCGAACGGCTTTCCGGCTTTTGGTTTTTCGATTCCATCGGCGGCGCGGCGAAACGTGAAGTAGACCGGATTCGCCAGTTGCTTACCGTTTACACTTTCAATCTTGAGGAGGGTTTGACCGGAATCTGCCTTTCGCGGCGTTTCATCGCCGTCCACGCTCATGCCTGTCACTCGTAGGACACTTGGCAGTGAGCTTTGTGCCACCGCGTCCCACACGTGACGTTGATCGATCTGCTTGAAGTCGCCTCGATCCATGAATGCGATAACATCTTGGCCCCATAAACTCAGCTTATCGAAGTGTTCGCAGCGCGAGATCCATTCTGCGTGAGTGGTGCCAGGAACCGCAGTCGTCCACGTTCGGTCTTGGTGCGAGTCTGGCTGCATTGTTGTTGGAAGCTTTGCCAATGCTGATCATTAGCCGCCGGATCAATTCTGTTTGTAGTGCTGAGAAGTCGCTAGGTGAGGACCGTTCTATCTCAAATAGGTATCAGCCTCGAATAAGAGGCCAGGTGTGATTTTTTTACGGACGTCGTCCAAGTCGAGTGCCCAGTTAGGATGAACTTCAACTGACACTCCATCTTTGACTTTTGCTCCCGCGATGGTTAGCCAGTGGCGATGCAGTGCCAGCAATGCTCTGCGAGTGTCAGCAGGTGTATCCACGGATTCACCGTCCGCGTTCTTGACAGGTGCGAACACCTTGGTTGCATCCGCTTCAACCACAAAAGCTCGCTCGGCCAGTGGCAACAAATCAAAGATGAAACGCTCGAATTTGATCGCATTGGGCGACACCGGTTTGACCAGTTTACCGGCGTCATCGACAAATGGGACTGCTTTGCTGGCGCGGTGAAAGGGAAGTCCGTCGATACTCTCCACAACGGACTCTAGGAATCCGCGATCAAATACATGCACTGCGATATTGCCCGCCCACAGTTTCAACGAGCCGTCAGGAAGAATCTGTTCAGCCACGGTATCCGGTAAATCGCTGTATTCAATTATCTGAACTTTTCCTTCGACAGAAACAACGTTTCCCACTTTTTCCTTGGGAAATCGTTTCCTTACGACCTGAGTCGTCATCTGGCTGTGTGACAGTAAGTGATATCCGATCAACAGAGGATCGCAGACCTCGACCAACGGGTTATCGACCTGAGCATAAAAGAAATGATCAATGCCGCGCTTCCTCGCATGTTCGAAACAACCACTGCTAGCCATCGCGCTCACCAGCCCCCCGTGCCCATCCGGGCTAACCGCAATCTCGGTTGGACCTGACAGCAAAATCCGTCCCGAAGTTGCATCAATGGCCGGCATCGTTCCCTGACAGAAGATATTAAGCTGGTCGGCCTTCAATCCCAATCGCGATTCTTGATCGAAATACGCGCGAGTTTCTGCATCCGTGGCTGGGCTAGTCATGACGTACATCGGAATGGATACTTCGTATCGCTTCATGACCGCCAGCAAGCGATCGATATGCATTTGAAACAATGTACGGCCGCTAATCGGGCCGATTGAAAACAAGCCTTTGGGCCGATCGAATCCAAGTCGTGTGCCTTGCCCTCCGGCCACGAGAATCATCCCGATCTGTCCGCTGCGGAGCGCTGCCTCGCCAGCTTGTTTGGCAGATTGGCTGGAGAATTGCCGATGTTCTTGGCCAATTCGGACCGAAGGCGGAGGATCGGCCATCGACGCCAAGCGGCTCCCATCCAATTCTTCGCTGTTGTTGGCGGCCAGCCGTCGAATGAGGTCAAAATCGATGGACGCAAGTTGCGCGAGCACTTTCAAACGCTGTTCGGTCGTCCAATGACTTTCAAAATTCAGCAAATGCTCTTGGCCGTACTGCTTTAACCAGTCCTTGGTTATTGGAACCATCATTATCCTCAAAACTGAATATCAACTGACCTGAAATAGAAACGATACTACGGACGTCCTATGGCTCACAGATTCTAACAACATTCTGTTCAAATATCCTCGATGGTGCACAGTATTGAGGTCGATGGAATCAAGGTCCGACAGTCCTTGTCGCAAGCGTCAGTTCCTCGTCGCGAATTGTGTCGACAGGCTTCCCAAACGCAATCTGTGGGCGCCAGCAGAAAAGGCCAACATCGTAATGGAGGCCAGCGCAAACGAAATATCCAGCCCATGGCTGGTCGCTAGCCAACCCCAAAAAACTGAGCCACACGACATGCCGAACGCAAAGGCCATCAAATACGTGGCCATTCCGCGAGCGCGGTAGTTTGCTGGAAGGTGCATTTGAGCGGTCGCATTCAGCGTGGTCATGCAGGCCAGCCAGCTTATCCCAATGAACACCAATCCCGCAGTGACAATGGGAATCGAACGCGAAAAGGAGATCAGACCGCAAACTGCTGCGTACATCGCGGATGAGACGAGCACAATTCTTTCGCTAGTCCAGATTCTCCGCAAAGGTGCAACTAACCAAGCACCCCAGACCGCACCGAATCCGATGGTCGCCAGCAGTCCTCCGAATCCGCTGGCTTGGAGCTGCAATTTTTCTTTCGCGACTAACGACAGCAAACTCCAAAGAATACTTGCTGAAAACGCAAACCCGACGACTCGAATCAAGACGCTGCGCAATTCAACTCGCGCGACAACAAATCGCAGTCCATCCACTAGCGCGAACCAAAACGAGCCGCTAGACTCGCCCAGTGCCAAATCCGACTGTGGTTTCCATAAGACGAGTACCAGAATTACGCCAGCGAAAGATGCCGCGTTAAACAAGAAAGTTGCCCAAGTACCGCAACTGGCAATCAACAGTCCGCCAACGGCAGGGCCGATCGCGCGAGCCAAGTTGAACGAAACGCTGCCAGTAGCAACCGCGGTGGGCACAAGTTCTCGAGGTACGAGTTCTGGGGTGAGCGCTTGCCAAGCTGGTTGGTTGAGAATTGTGGCTGTTCCCATGCAAGCGGTCAACGACAAGAGCCAAAGCGGAGTCATCAACCCAAGTAGGTCAGTGATCGCCATGATGGTCGCCACTAGCAGAAGCGAGCTTTGCGTGCACAGCAACCAAGTCCGTCGATCGAGCCGATCCGCGATAACTCCAGCGGGCAGGGCAAAGAAAAACACCGGAAGCGTCATGGCTGCCCGGACTGCGGAAACCATTTCCGGAGAATTCGAGAGGTCGGTCATCAGCCACTGTGCGCCCGCTTCGTGCATCAACGTTCCAACATTGGACAGCAAACCAGCGAGCCAAAAGTTTCGATATAGTGAAATAGACAGTGGCGACCATGGATTGTGCTCGATGCTTCCCAATTCAATTAGTCCCGACGGATTCTGCATTGCTTGCTTCGTAAAATGGGCAACTCAATTCGGTTGAACCCACACCACAAGTGTATTCTTGGCACTGAGCGGCATTCGACGAGGCCAAACAAGTGAATTCCAATTAAATTTATCCATGAGACAACTGGAATTGCTGGCTATTTGTGCCCTGTGGAAGTGAACTCCTGATTTTGGCAACGTGTCAGGATTGTTGCTAAGGTGACGGTGTATGCCCTGAGAAAGCGAAAATGAGTCAAATTCGCCTTGCAGCGAATTCTCAGACCGATACACTAGTGCCTTTCCTGGGAAGCGTATTGGCCAGTGTAGCTCAGCTGGTAGAGCAGCTG
>SYJV01000218.1 GCA_005798335.1 Planctomycetaceae bacterium
AGCCAATAAACGCAGGCCTAAACTGCTCGCCTTATTGACCAAGCCACGCGCGCAAGCGAAGCTGGAACTAATGACGGCCGCTTGAAGTAAGTCCTTTCATACCAACCGGCAGTGCCATTCGTACCTGACACTTATTTCTCGGCTATTCCTTAACCGATCTTATTGGGTCCAAGTCTTGCGAATAAGGTTGAGCTGCCGCTCGATGGTTCGTTCGGAGACATTTAAGCGTTGAGAGATTTCCGCGTTGGTAAATCCTTCCATTTTTGCAATGGCAATTTTTCGCTGCAAATCACTACCGAGTGCGTTCAGCCGCTCTTCGACGCTTTCACAAAGGCAGTCGATAAACGCTTGGGGTGGGTCTCTATCCATCACCGCTTCAATGCCACGCTCAGATTCCAAACTCCCGCGAGGTGAATCGAAACCCGATTCGCCTCGAACTTGATCTCCACCTCGTTTCTGAGCAGTCTGATGCCTGCGCTGCGACACGGCTCTTCGTTCCGTCAACATGATTAACACTTGCCACAAATCGTGGCGATCCTCTAGCTTGGGAAATCGTCCCTCTTTCGCTCTTTGCAGAAAGAGCGCAAAGGCCGACAGCGCCACGTCCTCTTCATCGACAACACGGCGCTTCATCCATTTCATGTTCAGGTACGCAAGCCGGACCAGCCTCTTGTGGTAGCGTTGCCAGATTTCATACTGTGCGTAAGTGTCTCCTTTCTTGAGTAGAACTAGACACTCCGAGATTGAATGATTGGGTTGATTATCCGATTCTGAATCTTCCATTTTCGCGGACCATTTGCCTACAAGAGATTGACGCTGTGCCGATGATCATTCCTTCGCACGGTGCGAACACGCAAAAACTGCGAACTCGTAACGGGGATGCGAAAGCGGTACGCAATAGAGTATGCCGCTGACCGCATTGAAAGCAACCACAACTCTGTATGCGGCGTAAAGAACAGCAATCCTGCTGAAAAACGGTCCAAACGATAGCGGCTCCTAGGGGCGGCTGCGAGTTTAGGCGAGCGGCAGATGGGAATTTACCAAGGCCTAAGCGAATACAAGCCCGATGCGCAAGCGAGTGCGTCAATCCTGGCATACACTCGCTTGCGCTTCGGGCTTGGTTTGGTAAGAAACTATCTGCCGCTCGCCTTAGAAGTAGGAACTCTGAATCGAATCAGAAGTACACCGTCCGATGCTGGGCGGCGCTGAGGCAGAAGAGGACAATTTGCGAGTGAGGTCGACCTCGGAGGCGACCTGACGATCGGCGTAATTCTGACGGACCGCAACGCATTCAATTCCCGTTCTACAACCATGAAGTCGGGAAGCAACTCCTAACCATCAATGGCACCGTGACCGCTCGACTAGAAGACTAGACACTGGCAGTTCGCAGCTCAGCGTATGCGCGATTCGCGCTGGTGCGTTTCGACGATTTGTCGAAGATCGTTGTAGTCGGAAATAACAGTTCGTCGGCTGATCTTGCCATCGCGAATTTCGAATTCGTTTAAATAGCGGCTGGTATATGATTTACTGGCCGGAATAAATTCGATCGTGGCCGTAGTGCGCATGAATACCAAATTGCCGGCGACATGGATTTCGAAATCATCCTCGCGCACTGCGAGAATTCGAAACGTCTGGAAGGTAACTTCCAAGTGTACGCGCAGTGCCTCAATTCCCCGAAAGCTGCCGGCCTGCGGCAATCCGTTGGCCGATGGAATCTCCAGCAACGTATCATCGGTGTGTAGAGCCAGTAGGTTCTCGAGATCGCCGCGAAGAAAGGCGTCATGCCACGTACGCACGAGCGAAGTGTTCTTGTCCGCAGTGGACTCCGTCAACACCTCATCCACGATGTCGGTTAACTCCAACCGCAGTGCGCTGGCGATTCTCACCAGAACTCGCACATCGACACGTTCTTGGCCACGTTCTGCCTTACGCAATGACTTGGCATCGATTTGCGCATCACAAGCAAGCTGCTCCTGCGTCAACCCTTTGGTCAAGCGCGCCACCCGTATTCGATCACCGTTAGCTCGAATTCCTCGCTTAGTACGCATCTATAAGCCTAAAAAGACAAGCGACGAAAGGATGTTTTGAACCAATTCGGACACGGCCGCAGCGGGGATGTCCAATTGGTTGGATCGTAATTTATTTCACACACTACTTTTACACACGCGAAAAGACCCTCGAAGCCGCCAATATTTTTCGCCCGCCTAGATTTTTCCGAACGATGACGGCAGCAAGTCGATCTCGAATTGTCTTCGAAATGGGCTGAAAACCATCAGGCTTTGCGAGCGAAATCAATCGTTGTACTGGGTCTTCTGGGTCGAGAGTCCCTTCTCGTCGGCGTCTTTCCAAGAATCGTTCACGATTTCCGTGAAACCACCTCCGACTCCAGCACCCGCGCCAGAACCCCAGTACGCTGAAATTCGCAAGAAAGCTATCATCTTCCCGGAAAGTTCCCTGGTAATGGGCGCCATTGGGCAAAAGAATAAGTGCTCAACCACCCCGAAAGAAAGGGCGCTTGGTCCAGCCTCGTGACAGCGCTAGACCAGGAGCCACGAACGTGGGACAGAAGCGTAAACCCCATGCGCTTGTTGTTGTCAGCCAAAAACGCCACTACGGGAAGATAGGCCCCCTCACCTTTCATCCGTTTCTCTAAAACCGCACATGTTCAAATTGACCAAACTTCTACTCTAAAGCCCATGGCGTTGGCGGATGCCTTAGTCAGTTTGCGAGTATAAGGATAGAGACTCTGAATCCGATGCCGGCAGTAAAGCACCATGTTCAAAATAACTCGTCGAAAAACTAAACTCCGTAGGAAAACACAGTTCTGGCACCAAGTTCGCCGCCGACTCGTCTTTGAACGACTCGAAACTCGTCGCGTATTAGCCACCATCCTATGGGACGGCGAAGCTGGAACACTGAACTGGGCCAATGCGGCAAACTGGAGCACTAACACGTTGCCGGGTTCCGCAGATGACGTGGTCATTCCAGACTTGGGCACTTTGGGAATAGCCGATCTCACAATTGCCAGTTCTGGACCAGTGTCGATTCGCAACCTTACCACGTCGGAAAGCGTTTCGGTCTCAGGTAATACACTAACGATCAACGGCAGGGTTTCCGGTAATGGCAATCTCACAATCGCGGGAGGAACAGTTCATTTTGCCGGAGCCAATTGGGCAAACACGTCGACAATTGTTGTCAACTCGGGCACACTGAATCTCGGTGGTACGGTTACAACACCCAACCTTGGAACGATCAGTCGTACCGGAGGCAATATCAATGTTACCGGAGTTCTGACCAATACAGGAAACACTTTAGTTTTAGACGCTGATTTAGCAAACGGTGGCATTGGCTCGATTCGCTTAGTTGGATCGAACGGACCAGTTGGTAGTGCTGGAAAAATAATCGGTGGAATCGTTCAAACAATTAACGGAGCTGTGTTGCAGTCACAATCTGGCACCATTAACGGCATAACGATAAATGGCACGATTAACTGCGTTGGAAATTCGGCATCACCAGACCTTGTGTTCCAAGGCATAAATACTCTTAATGGTACGATCAATACCAACGGCGATCGGCTACATTTTCAAAGCGCTCAAGCACTCGTCACGACAAGCTCGGGGACGATCATCCATGGCGTTTTTGAGCAGTCAATAGGTAATACTATACCGATGACCTTTGGACCTGGCATAACCATTCGAATTACGAGCGATTCGCGCATGGGAGGTGTTTGGGTGAACCAAGGTACGATATCGGTTGAAGCCAACAGTTTGGATTTCTATGACGGTAGCCTTTCCAATGAAGGCGTGATATCTGTTGCGACTGGAGCTACATTTCATCTTGGAGATACCGGAGCTACATGGGAAAACCAGGGCACGATAAACGTGTCCGGTGGAACGCTGAATCTCGGTGGAACTTTTTCGACGAGCGGTATTGGCAACATTGCGAGAACGGGCGGGCGCATTAATATCACTGGAATACTCAATAACGCCGGCAGTACTTTGATTATTGATGGAAATACAAGTGCAGGTGGATTTGGAACATTACGGTTGAATGCCACAAATGGATCTTTTGAAACCAATGGACGCATAAATGGTGGAACAGTCCAGACAGTCAACGGAGCTGTTTTGGAATCTCAATTCGGCACATTAAACGGTGTCAAGCTTACCGGTACACTCAATAGCGTTGGGAATTCAAGTGCCCCAGACATAACATTTGTCGGAAACAACGAAATCAATGGAACGATCAACGCCAACGATGGGCGTCTGCGTTTTGTCAACACAGCGTCCAGGTCGATCACGACCACAAGCACGGCCACGATCTTGAACGGAAACTTTGAACAATCCAGTAACCAGCCAGTTACTTTCGAAGCCGGCGTAACAGTTCGCTCCACCGTTGACACGCGCATGGGTGGTGTGTGGGTGAACCGCGGGACAATTTCTGTCGAAGCGAACAATTTGGACATTTTCTCTGGGAGCATAACGAATCATGGTCTCATCGACGTTTGGAACGGAACCACGCTCGACGTTACAACCAGTTGGACGAATTCAGGCACGATTCGAGCTAGAAGTGGAGGCGTAATTACTGCAACCGTCAACCCTTCCAATTTTTCATCCGGCACATTGACTGGTGGTGTTTGGGATATTACTGGCCGAATTCAATTGCCCACATCAAACACGATAACGAGAAATGCCGCCACGATTCAATTGAATGGTACAATCGCGATCCTTCGTGCCGGAACGACGGTAAACGCGCTCGCGGGGCTTAGTGTCAATACTGGTTCGCTCACGCTTACGGGCGGACAAGTTCGTTCTGTTCCAAGTGCGTTTACGAATTCGGGTTCGCTGACCGTTGGAGTGGGCAGTTCATTTTCTGTGAGTGCCGCTGGATACACACAGACTACTGGTTTAACCACGGTGAACGGAACTTTGACTGCGTCCGCTACAACAATCAATGGCGGGACTCTTTCGGGAACTGGAGTTGTTGCGAGCCCGGTCTCAGTATCTGGCTCGGGAGTACTTGCACCCGGTACCAGCCCTGGGATTATCAACACACAAAATCTGCAAGTGGCAGCGGGTGGTTCCTTGCATTTAGAAACCGGAGGAAGCGTCGCGGGGACGGATTACGATCAAGTCAACGTTACGGGATCGGTGACGCTGGCGGGGAAACTCAGTGCTTATGTGATCAGCACGATCGTTAAAGGTACCCAGTTCACGATCATCAACAACGATGGTGTCGATCCGGTCGTTGGCTCGTTCGCGGGATTGCCGGAAGGGGCGGTGTTCGATAATGGGTACGATGAGTATCAAGTGTCGTATGTCGGCGGAACGGGCAACGATGTGGTGTTGACGGCGCAGACGCACGTGCGTGTGGTGACGAATACGAATGATTCGGGGACCGGCAGTTTGCGCGGCGAGATGATTTCGGCCAACGGATTCGTCGATCCGGCGGCGGTGATCTTTAGAATTCCGGGGACCGGACCGCATTCGATCGCACCGACGACGGCGCTACCAACGATCAACAGCAACGAAGTGTTCGTCGATGCGTCGACTCAGCCGGCTTACGCTGGTTCACCGCTGGTGGAAGTGCGCGGCGATGGGATATCGTTAAACGTCGATGGATTTCGAATTGAGGCCGGTGGCGATGATAGCTTGATAAGAGGGTTTGCGATCAATCGTTTCCGGAACAAGGGAATTCAAGTCCTGGGAGCGGACCGCATCGTCATCGCAGGAAACTTTATTGGGACCGATGTGACCGGGGCAATCGATATAGGGAATCTCAGCGACGGGATCAATCTCTACGATAGCGCGCGCAGCATCGTGGGAGGACCTAATCCAGAAGACCGAAACGTGGTCAGCGGCAACCAAGGGAACGGCATCGCGCTGCGCGTGGGGACGACGCTGACACAGATCGAAGGGAATTACGTCGGAGTGAATGCGGCAGGGACGGGTGACCTGGGGAATACGCTCGACGGCATCAGCCTGAGTTCCTCCGAAGGACCTGGGCAACCAACGCGAGCCAATTCGATCGGAGTGGTCGGCGGTGCGCCGAACGTGATTGGCGGCAACGACCAGAACGGAATCGTACTGACGGATATCGGCACGCGCGACAACGAGGTGGTGAACAACTACGTCGGACTAAACGCGGCAGGGAACGCAGTAGTGGCGAACAACGGGTACGGTGTGCTCGTATTCAACAACTCAGGCAACAACATTATCGGGCTGGCCGGTGCGGGCAACGTCCTCGCGGGCTCGCCCAATAACACGGCTTCGATCTCAGCGGGGACCTCCGGCAACAAGATTCAAGGCAACAAGATTGGCACCAGCGCCGATGGCACTCTGACGCTCGGAAGCCACGCAGGAATTTCACTGACCGCGGCCGGCAACTTAGTAGGTGGACCAAGCTTCGGCGATGGCAATGCGATTCGCGGCATGGTAGCGGGAGGTATTGACGCGGTTGCGGGAAATATTTTCCAAGGCAATTCCATCTTCGACAGCGATGCCCCAGGTGGTGCCGTGTACCTTGGCATCAACGTCAAGCCGGACGGAGTTACCTTGACCGACGTGCCGGTGATCGACTTGGCTGTGGCGGGGGTTTCCTCGACGCGCGTTGGCGGTTTGCTTAATGGTACTGCTAATTCGCGGTATCGGATCGAAGTCTTTAGCAGTCCATCGGCGGGAGTGACGGGATACGGTGAAGGTCAGAGGTATCTTGGGTTCGTCAAATTGAAGACCGACGAGACGGGTTTCGCGCGGTTCAACTTTGCGACGCAGACGCTGGTGAATGCCGGAGATTTCATTTCGGCGACCGCGACTTTGGAAGGGGTGCGCACCAGCGAGTTCGCGTTAAGCGTGGCGGCTCGGAATTCAATCAAGGTGTTGAACACGAACAATGCGGGACCGAATTCGCTGAGGCAAGCCATCACGGACGCGAACAACGCTGCCGGCGGTGACTTGATCGAATTCCAACTGCCTGCGCCGGGAACGATTGCATTGACTGCAGCGTTTCCGCAGATAACAGGTCGCACGATCATTGATGGTTCAAGTCAACCCGGTTATGACGGGGCTCCGTTAGTGGAAGTAACAACCAACGCCAACGCAAACACCCTTGACCTTGGCCCAAGTGCCGTTGGATCGGAAATTCGCGGGCTATCGATCACGGGAGGTTCATCGCGAGTCCTATACGTGCAAGCGGACGATGTACTGGTGGCTGGTAACTACATCGGAGTGGACCGTACGGGCTTGGCAGCCAACGGCACCAGCTTGGGTGTTTACGTGGCGGGCGATCGCGTGCTGGTCGGTGGCGTCGGCCAGCATGATCGCAATGTCATCGCGGGGTGTACCATTAATGTCGATCTCGTGGGAACAACCGGCGTCAGAGTTCAAGGAAACATCATCGGCTTGAATTTCAACGAGACCGCTTCACTCGCATCGGTTGGTTCGAATGGTATAGAATTGGAGGGACCTGGTGGCATCAACTTTATCGGCACGGACGGAGACGGCATCGACGACGCGGTCGAAGGAAATGTCATTGCGGGGCACTCCTTTGGCCACGGCATCTTCGCCTTGTTTGACGACCAAGTTATTGCAGGAAATTTGATTGGGGTCGCAAGTGATGGCGTGACGGCCTTCCCCAATGGACGCGGCATCGAGTTATTCATATCAAGCAGTACGCGAATTGGCACCAACGGTGACGGCGTCAGCGACCTGGCCGAACGGAATGTGATCTCCGGGAATGCGGAGTACGGAATTACGCTTGATAGCTCTCACGGTACTGTGATCGCTGGGAATTTGATCGGGACCGATGTGACTGGAACTGTCGCAATCGGCAACGGACAGGCTGGGATTCATATTGCCACGTCGGACAACTTGACTATTGGAGGAGCACTGACCGCGCAAAGGAACGTCGTTTCCGGCAACCCTCAAGCAGGGATTTCGTTCCTGGGTGGATCTCTGGGAACGCGCATTCAGAACAACTTTATCGGCGTGAATATCGTCGGGGATACGGCTTTAGGAAACAGTGAAGGTCTAGTGCTCACGGTTGCGGGCGTGATTGTCGGGACCGATGGCGATGGAATCAACGACGCAACCGAAGGGAACGTCATCGCCGGGAACGCAGTTGATATCCGAGTTGGCTCCAACAACGTGCTGGCAGGGAATTTTATTGGGACCGATGCCAACGGGCTCGTGCGACTTTCGACGTCCACGACAGTCCAAGTGGAAGGAGACAACAATCGGATCGGCACCGATGCAGACGGAGTTTCAGATCAGAACGAACGGAACATTATCTCCGGGACGATTCGAATAGAGAATCCAACGGTCGCCAACGAGGTCGCCGGCAACTTGATCGGGTTCGCGGCGGACGAAACCACGGTGCTCGACTCGGTCAGCTTTGCTCACGTCGGAGGTAGCTTGCATACTATTGGCGGCAGCAGTCCGATAAAACGAAACTTCATTGCCGGAGCTGTCAACTTAGTAGGCGCAACCACCGTCACAGTGCAAGGAAATTTTGTCGGCGTAAAACCCGATGGAAATACACCGACCGGTGTTGGTTTAATGTCACTCAGCGCGGGTTCTCAGTTAAATCAGATCGGCGGAGCCGCTCCCGGTGAAAGGAATGTGATCAGCAGAGTTTTGGTAACCGGAGGTGGTACCGGAGGTAACATTTTCGAAGGAAACTATCTCGGCATCAACGCTGCTGGCACAGACGGGTTGGGATTGGATAGCGCGGTTGTCGAATTCTCCGCGGAGGAAGCTGACGCCAACATTCTTGGCACGCCAGCAGCGGGCAATGTCATTGCCGGGCGAAAATCTGGGTCTCCGTTGGGTGCAATGCAAACGGGAGTGCTGCTGCGGTCTAGTGGCAACCTAATTCAGAACAACATTATCGGCCTGAACGCCGCAGGTGACTCAGTCATCGGTAATCGAATTGGCATCGTAGTGATTGGTACGGCTCGAATCGGCGGAGTAGGGATCAACGAAGGTAATGTGATCTCCGGCAATGTTGAAGCAGGAATATGGCTAGACGCAGGCCACACCAATATTGAAGGAAATTTCATTGGCACCGATAAGTCAGGAAGGTTCGCTCTT
This sequence comes from Planctomycetaceae bacterium, assembly GCA_005798335.1. Classification (GTDB taxonomy): domain Bacteria; phylum Planctomycetota; class Planctomycetia; order Pirellulales; family Pirellulaceae; genus Aureliella. The sequence goes on from SYJV01000218.1 coordinate 9,087, forward strand.
TCGAACGGCGGTCCAGGCGTTTTGCTGTGGTCGACTTACGAAGGTGATAGGTTGGGGAACAACCTCATTTCCGGCAATCTTGGTGGGGGCATTGTAGAAGTAAACGAGGGGGAGGGCGTTTCAATCTTTAGCAACTCGATTGGTACTGACATCACCGGCCAGATTGCTATTCCCAACGAGCTATTTGGGATTCACACTTTTGCTTCCAGCGTTGGAGGTAATCTGATTTCTGGGAATCGCGGACCAGGCATCTTAGTGGAGAACTATTCAGCCGTTTTTGACAATGTGATTGGATTGACGGCAAGAGGCGATGCGGCCCTACCTAACGCGGTGGGAATTCTAGTCCAGCAATCCGCTGAAGAAAACGCAATTAGCATTCATGATAACGTAATTTCCGGCAATACAGGTAGCGGAATTATCGCACACGGAGCTATCATCTCGATCACCGCAAATATCATTGGCCTGGATCCTGGAGGTACCTTCGCGATAGGCAACGGAGGCGATGGAATCAATCTGTTGGATGCTCGAAGTGCTCCCTTCGACCCCTTTCTTGATGTCAACGTCATCTCAGGAAATCAAGGATACGGCGTTCTACTAACGGGCAGCAACTCACAGAGCAACTCCGTATCGGGTAACCGTATCGGTACGGACGTCACCGGAACACTTGATCGAGGCAACTTGCTGGGCGGCGTGTTCGTTACGGGTGGGCAGAACGACACGCTGATTGAAAACAACGTGATCAGCGGTAACAACGGTCCGGGCATCTCCGCGAGTAATGCATTGGGACTACAAATACTTGGGAACACAATCGGCACGAGCTTGAACGGTTCTGTACCGCTGCCGAATTTGGGCGATGGGATCTCGTTGAGTGCGGTGACCACCGGGGTAATTGGTGGAATTGGTGTCGGACAAACCAACATAATTGCTCACAATGCAGGTCGCGGCGTACTGGTTGGCGACAACAGCACGCATGTGACCATTCGCGGCAACGGAATCTACAACAACGCATTATTGGGGGTCGACCGCGCTGGACCAGGGCCGACATCGAACGATAGCTTTGAACTCGATGGTCTACAGAATTTTCCTGCCCTGGATCAGGCGATGATAGTCGGTGGACAGACGACGATCACAGGGACGATTACCAGTACGGCCAACACGACGTTGGAACTGGATTTTTTTGCGAGCGATGCCCCGGACGGCAGTTTGTTCGGTGAAGGGCAGCGTTATCTTGGGTCGACTACGATAACTACCAACGGAACCGGTGCGGCGACTATTAATGTGTCGTTGCCTGCCCCAACGTTTGCTGGAGAGTTCATATCAGCCACTGCGACCAGTGTAGCTCGCGGAACTTCTGAGTTCTCTCCGGTAGTTACGGCCACCTCGAATGCGCCGCCGACGATTGTCCAGGGCAGCTTGATCGTGACTATCGTTCCGGAGGATGCGGAGGAAGCTACGTTCGGTATTCCGACTCTGGTGGTCAGCGAAGGGGACAAATTGTTTCTGACCGGTGATTTCGCCAATGCCGATTCGACCGCCCAAGTATCGGTTAACTGGGGCGATGGAACGACGTCCGGCGCACAGGTCATTCGCACGGAGTCGTTCACTACTTCGAAGATTTATGCGGACGACGATCCGAGCGAGTCGCCTAGCAATCTGTACCCAGTGATCGTGCGCGTAACCGATACCGATGGCAGCGGATCGGCAGTGATCGGTATCACGGTGCTGAATGTCGACCCTACGCTGGTGACCTCGGGTTTTGCCAGTTCCACAGCCAACGAAGGTGATTTGGTAACTTTGTCCGGTTCTTTCACCGATCCAGGGACCGGCGATTACCATTTCATTGTAGTGGACTGGGGAGATGGCCAAACCGCGCAAACGATTCCCGTGCGACGCGGTGATCGCGATTTTTCGATTCAACGCAAATACGCCGACGATGGAGACTACTCCGTACGCTATGCGGTGATCGACGATGATCGCGATCCGAATCTGCCACGACCAGGAGCAGTCGGGTTTGTCTTTCACGAGACTCGACAGATTTCTATTCTCAACGTCGCACCGACCGCGATTATCAACGCACCCGCGAGTGCCAATGAGGGACAGACGATTCAAGCCACTTCGCGGGTCACCGATCCTGGGACAGCGGACTCGTTCGCTTACGAGTGGATTGTCACTCGCGACGGGGCGGAGGTCTTCAGCAGCCATCAACCCGAGTTCTCGTTCACTCCGGTCAAGTCGGGAGCTTATCAAATTCGATTGACCGTCACCGACGATGAGTTTGCGCAGTTCACTACCACGCGCGCCTTCGCGGTCACCAACCTCGCGCCGTTGATTTTGCCAAACGACCTGACGATTCGCGCTAATGGAGTCGCTACCAACACGATCGTCGAAGGCACGACCATCGAGTTGGCGGGCGTCTTCATCGATGCTGGAGCTAGCGACATTCACTCGGTGACCGTGGACTTTGGCGACGGTTCGCTGCCGAAGACAGAGTCGATCGAGTTTGGTGCGCGCGGCTTCAGGGGACTAAGACATACCTACGTCGACGACCAAACCGGCTCGAACGATCAGTATTTAATTCGCGTGACGGTCAGCGATGGTGTGGCTAGCACGTCGGCCACGATTCCAATTACGGTCCAAAATGTCGCTCCCAGCGTCTCGATTCGCAGCGACCGAATCATTTCGAGCACCGTGCGGTTGGTCGCAACCATCGAGGATGTAGGTGTCCGCGACACGCACACGATTGAGTGGTTCGTCAATGGAACGCAAGTCGCCGGATCGAATGTGCTCAGCTTCCCGCGCCCCGCAACGGGCCCTACGCACGTTGTCTTTCGCGCCCTTGATGACGACGGCGGAGTCGGACAAGTTTCCGCGAACTACTTTGTACTGAACGAACTTGACAATACGGTCAACGTGACTTCAGCAGGAGGCTTGGTTACCGTCAACGTGGATGGCACTCCATTCACATTCACTCCAGCCAATCAAGTTTTGATCGCCGCAAATTCCGGCAACGACGTAATTCTGGTCAATTCGGCAGTCGGGGCGAACATTCAAGTCGATGGCGGACCGGGGAACGACTTCATTAGCACCGGATTCGGCAACGACACGTTGATCGGAGGTCCAGGCGCGGATACGTTGCAGTCAGGCGCCGGGCACGACGTATTGATCAGTGACGAAGGGGATGATCGGCTCGATGGTGGAACGGGAAACGATGAATATCGCTTTGTGCGTTTCAGCGACAAGACGGTTATCGATGTCGAAGGAGTTGACACGCTGAACTTCGAGGCAGTAGCCGCTGGAACGGGGACTGTCAACGGCATATCGATTGACTTGGCGTTATCCTCCGGTGTTCAGCAACCAGTCCACTCGACGGGCACGGTCTCGCTGTACGGTACCTTTGAAAACGTCATCGGTACTTTGTACACAGACAGGATTGTTGGCAACTCGGTGGAAAACGAGATATTCGGCGGCCCGGGCGATGACAGCCTCACCGGCTCCGGAGGGAGCGACACCGTCGACGGAGGCGATGGCAACGATATAGTCATCGGCGGCGATCTCGGTCAGGACTCGATCGTCGGAGGAGAAGGTAACGATACGATTTTCGCGGGGAGCGGGGACTACGATTCCATCTTCGGCGGCCCTGGCGACGACAGCATTACTGGAACTGGTGGCGATGATACGGTCAACGGTGGCGACGGCAACGACACGATCATCGGCGGCGGCGCGGGAAGCGAGGAGATACAAGGCGGCCCAGGCAATGACGTAATCGTTGACCGCAACGATTCGATTCTCGGTGCCAACGGTGAAGATACGATCTTCGGCGGACCAGGCGATGACAGTATTGTTGGCAGCGGCGGCCACGACACAGTAATTGGCGGCGATGGCAACGATACTATCGTAGGCGGCTCAGGGGAAATGGATTCGATCGTCGGTGGAACAGGCAACGATTCCATTACTGGCGGCGGAGGAGGCCAGGATACGATCTTCGGTGGTCCCGGCGACGATAGCATCGTTGGTTCCGGTGGTAACGACACGATCGACGGTGGGGACGGCAACGACTCGATCGTCAGCGCCGGTGGCGGACAAGACGATGTCGATGGCGGAGACGGCAACGATTCCATCGTCGGTGGTGGCGGGGGCGACACAATCTTCGGCGGTCCAGGCGACGACAGCATCACCGGAACTGGCGGAAACGATACCATCAGCGGCGGTGAAGGTAACGATGCGATCATTGGCGGTGCAACTGGAAACGAATCGATCGACGGTGGCAGCGGTGACGATACGATCTTCAGCGGCGATGGCGGCCACGACACGATCTTTGGCGGCCCTGGCGATGACAGCATCACAGGCACAGGTGGCAACGATACCATCCAGGGTGGCTCTGGTGACGATACGATCACAGCCGGAAATGGAGGTAGCGAATCGATCGACGGTGGCATTGGCAACGACTCCATATCAGGAGGCAGCGGCGACGGAGATACGATTTTCGGTGGTCCCGGCGACGACAGCATCACCGGCTCTGGCGGCAATGACACGATCGATGGAGGTGATGGAAACGATTCAATCACCGGTGGACTCGACGGCGGTGACTCGATCGTTGGCGGCGATGGCAACGACACAATATTCAGCGCCGGCGGCGACGGCGATTCCGTCTTCGGTGGCCCCGGCGACGACAGCATCGCAGGTTCTGGAGGCGCTGATACACTGGTCGGCGGCGATGGTGACGATACGCTGGTCGGCGGTGGCAGCGGACTGGATTCGATCGACGGTGGCAATGGTGACGACACGATCTTCGCTGGCAGCGGTCCATTCGATACGATCTTCGGCGGCCCTGGCGACGACAGTATTACCGGCTCCGGCGGGCAAGACACGATTTCATCTGGAACGGGTGACGACACCATCGTTGGCGGTAACGGGGGCAGTGGCTCGATCGACGGTGGTGAAGGTAACGATTCGATTCATTCAGGGAGTGGCTCCGACGATACGATATTTGGCGGCCCAGGCGATGACAGTATCGTTGGCACAGGTGGCGACGATACGATCTCAGGTGGCGACGGCGATGATTCCATCGTTGGCGGTGGGACTGGGCAGGAGTCGATCGACGGTGGCAGTGGTGACGATTCCATCATCGGCGGTAGCGGTCCCGATGACACCATATTTGGCGGCCCCGGCGACGACAGTATCACGGGCACAGGTGGCGACGACACGATTGCCGGCGGCGATGGCGACGATACGATCACCGGGAGTGGCGATGGCAACGAATCTCTTCACGGCGGTGATGGTGAAGATTCGATCGTCGGTGGAGGTGGCCAAGGCGACACGATTTTTGGCGGTCCGGGCGACGACAGTATCGTTGGGTCAGGCGGATTTGATACGATCGATGGTGGCGACGGTAACGATTCGATTGTGGGAGGCGGAGGAGGATCTGAATCCATTACCGGCGGCGAAGGTGATGATACGATCGCTTCAGGCGGTGGCAGTAACGACACTATTTATGGCGCAGGCGGCAACGACGTCTTGGTGCTGGACAGTCTTGGTCTGAAAGTCTTTGGTGGTACCGATGTCGTTGGTTCACCGGTCGCCCAAGATCGGGTATTGATCGAAGCGGACGCGGATATCTCCATCACTTCCGGTGCTCAACCAAATTCGGCAGTCTTGCGGGTGAATGGTGCGATCGTAGCCGAACTGACCGACGTACCTCGAGCCGTTATCGCGGGAGGCCCGGGCAACAATCTTTTGGACGCAACAGCGTTTCTAGGAGACGCGGTGTTGATGGGTGGAGCTGGTGACGATACGCTCCTGGGTGGTTCCGGCAGCGACGTACTGGTTGGTGGCCTCGGCAACGACTCGATGGCAGGTGCGGCTGGCAACGATACATACGAGTTCGAGGGGACACAGAATCTTGGCCGCGATACGATCAACGAGCCGACCGACCAAGCGATGGATGCGCTCGATTTTTTCGGCTTGGCGATATCCGTCAATATCGATCTCAGTTTGACGGGGGTTCAGACCGTCGCGACGGGGTTCGTCGAGTTGAATCTTGTCAATCCGAATTCACTCGAGAAAGTCACTGGCACACTGTACGCGGATCAATTGAGAGGTAATGCTCGCGACAACGTGTTGGTCGGCGGCGGTGGCATCGATTTCGTCTACGGAGCGGAGGGGAACGATTGGCTCAGTGCATCGCGGACGAAGTACTTTTACTTGGACTTCGATTCTGATACCGGCGGCAGCGATCACGTTTACACAGCGGCGGAGAGAGCCGGAATTGAGGCTCGCATCGAACAGGACTTCGCGGCCTTCGACGTTCAAGTCAGTCAGACGCCGCCGGTGAACGAAGTCTACATCGCGGTTCGATTCAATGCCCCTCCAATTATCCACGGTCGCGAAGTTTCTGGTGGGCTGTCCGAACGCATCGGCTACCGGGATACGGCTCGCGGTGGCAATGTGCAAGTGGACGTGAATCAGTTTCTTAGTAGGGAACCAATCAAGCTGCCTGGCGAGGAAAACAAGCTGCCTGGCGACGAAGCTAACTTCGTTGCTCTAACGTCGACCATTGTCTCGCATGAACTGGCGCATATGTTGGGATTGCGGCATCACGACTCCTTTGGTGCTCCGGGTCAAGGTATTTTTGCCTCATTGCCCGCATCGCGGTTTCTGCCTTCTTACGCGGGTCCCGCTCTAGCCATCGAAACAGCGGATCACTTGGGCGCCTCGCCGGCCTCGGTCGGTTCCACACTGTCTGATGCGTTACATGATCCGTATCTCGGTGAGCGCGAAGCCCTCAAGCTGGCGATCTATGAAACTGGTGAGGCGATATTCGAAGTGACTGCCGCTCAGAAGACGGGCTCGCTGAACATCCATGGGAGTACACGTGCAGTGCAAGCCATTGGTGTGCTTCCATCCCTGGCGGTTCCCAATACGCTCACCAATCCAGCAGCTTTCAATTACGGTGCACAACTAGACGTGCGCGCCGCCAGCGTGATCGGGCAGATTGGTCTGTCCGGCACAAAGAGTGAAAGCGATTTCTATTCCTTTGTTGGAAACGCCGGGGATGTGGTAACTATTGAGGCTATGTCCTACTCGCTGCGCGCTCGTTACGGCAACACGATAGACTCGTTGGTGCGAGTGTACGACACCAATGGAATCAAGTTGGATTACTTCGGTGAACACGGAAACACGCTGGGTGCGTTTAACGACGATGGCTTTGAGCCGACTGACTCGATCCTGATTGACTTGCGACTACCTGCTGCGGGAACGTACTTTGTGGAAGTCGACACGTTCAGCTTTTCCAACCCCGAGTTTGCGACTTATTTGCCCGATTTCGACGTAGCGACGTTCTGCGCAGGTCGCGTGGGCGATGTTCGCTGTGATGATACTGACACCGGCAATTACGAGCTGCTGATTTACCGCTTTGCGCAAGGTACTAGTGCGGCCCAGGGTGACGTACTGGTAGGTGGGGCAGATGCTGACACTTTGGTCGGATCATCAGGAAACGATGTTTACCTGTCGGATGGACTAGACGTTTTTGCTGGGCCTTCCGGTAACTCGACAGTAATCGTCAATCGTCCGCCTACTCTGGCCCCGATCCCGGCACAACAAGTTGATGAGTACCAGCTTTTGCGATTCGTTGCACATGGTCAAGATCCAGATGCGACCGACCGATTGCGGTATCGATTGCTTGCCAGCACCGGGCAATTTCCGTCCGGTGCAACTATCAATCCGGTTTCCGGCGTTTTTTCGTGGACGCCACCGAGGGACGGAGTGTATTCAGCACTTGTGGAAGTACGAGACCTGCACGGCTTGACCGCTGTTCAACCCGTTACGATAACCGCCAACAATATTGATGTAACGGCAGTGATTACTTCGGTCACCGCGGCGAGGGTCGAAGGAAGTCCAATTACTATCAGCGCTATGGGCCAAGATCCCTCCGGAGGTGCCGCCTCGTTCGACATGCTGTTCGAAGTTCTGCAGGGCACTAGCGTCGTTCACAGCCAATCAACCACCAGTCCCGGAAGCACGACTTTCACTCCGACAGACAACGGCAATTACTTGCTTCGAGTCGTCGCGACTGGAAACAACGGCATCAGCGGGAGCACATCTCAAATCCTGTCCATTGCCAACTTGCCGCCGTCATTCGAAGCGGGACCAGATCGAACGTTGGCACCAAGTGCTGGTGGACTACTGACTGCAACCATCCCCTTCACCGACCCAGGCAATGACTCATGGACCGGAACCGTAAACTACGGAGATGGCACGCCCACGCAGACGCTGAATATTAACTCGGTCAATCGTCAATTCAATCTGTCACACGTCTATGCCAGCCAAGGCACGTACGTCGTGTCAATCGTGCTCAACGATGATGACCAGGGCACTCACACGGATTCGTTTTCCGTAGCGGTGCAAATGAATTCGCCACCTATCGCAGTCGATGATTCCATCTCAACTAGTGAAGATTCTTCTGTTACGTTCAGCGTGTTAGCCAACGATAGCGATCCAGAGAACAACCTCGTACCTGCGATGACAGTTGCGTTGACATCGCCCAGTCGCGGCGTGCTAACTCATATCGGCAATGGTACGTTCTCCTTTAACCCGACTGGCGCTTTTGAGGAATTAAACAATGGAGTCAGTTCGATAGTTAGCTTTGTCTACCGGATCGTAGATTCATTCGGAGTCACATCGACTGTGTACGTAAACGTGTCCGGAGTCAACGATGCGCCGACTGTCGTCAACCCTATCGCCGACGTCACCGTGGACGAAGACTCCGCCAACCTGTCGATCAACATCGCCAACGTTTTTGCCGATGTTGACAACGCTACGCTTAGTTACTCGGCAACCAGCAGTAATGCATCCATTGTCGGAGCCAGTGTTGCTGGAACTTCGTTAACATTGAGCTTCGTTCCCAACGCGAATGGATCGGCCACAATCACGGTGCGAGCGACCGATGCA
>SYJV01000219.1 GCA_005798335.1 Planctomycetaceae bacterium
AACAGCCAACGCCTTGGGGGAAAGGGGGAGGTCCCGACGCGCGCCATTTAATAGCCAACCGGAATCAATTCCACGCTTCCAATCCTCACCAAACTCACCCCGCAACTACCAATTTTCCGACCCGTGAATAATCCGGGTTAGCATGGAGGAATTTTCCAAAGTACTGGAATGCGCATCCAATGCGCGCTGGCGCTCGTTGTTGGTACTTGCTCGAATTGGCGCTGTTCGCATGCCGAGCGAAGTCATTGGCTTGGCATGGGAAGACATTAATTGGCAAGAAAAGCGGATGACGGTCAAAAGTCCCAAGACGGAACATCATGTGGGCAAGGACACTCGCATCATTCCCTATTCCCGCCAATTGAGCAGGAGCTAGTGCGTTTTCGCGCTGAGGGAACGGGCACTGGTTTGGTTTTTCCAGAGCTTCGAGCGGACAGCAATCTTAGGACAACTTTGGAAAAGTTTATCAAACGTGCAGGGCTTAAGCAGTGGCCTAAACTTTGGCAGAATCTGCGAGCCTCAGCAGCTACCGATTTGGCTCGCTGCCTCCCTGGCCATGTAGCTGCGGCCATTTGCGGACATACGGAACAGATTGCTCAAGAGCACTACCGGACGGTTTCAAATTTTGATTTGCAAGATGCTCTGCGGGCCGCTCCTACGATCGGCGCTCCCAGAGGCGCTCCCATTCAAGGGCAGAATGGGGCACTTTGTGGCAACTCAAAAAAAGATGCGTCACTCCCTGCAGAGCGATTTGACCAAGGAAAACCAAGGAAAAATGCACTCCAGGCGGTTTCTGGCAATTCTGAGCAAATTGCAAATGATAGCCGAGGCGGGACTCGAACCCGCACGAGGGTATCCCCTCACAGGATTTTAAGTCCTGTGTGTCTGCCATTCCACCACTCGGCCAACTCTATAGCTGTTTACTGGTCCTGCACCATTACCGCGATATCGTTTAGAGCTTTCAAACTCAATACGAATTGTTTTCACGTTGGGGTTTCGGTGCTTTCGGTCGCAAACAAGTGCGTATTATTGTGCCAGGTAATTAACTCTGGACAACCCCAGCAGACAAATGGTATCGGGCGGATAATAAATTGGTTCTCAAACGAACGCTTGTTGTGCACGTACTTGCTTACTCCGCGTTCGCTTGGTCTGCGATATTACACGTTTTTGCTGCCGTTTGGGTGAGGGTCCTCCGCGCAATCGTCGTGCACGGACGAACGTGGCCGCTTTGATTGCCAAGTCAGCTCAAAAGGAACTTGTCGTTTCACCCAACAGCGCGCTGACCAGAAAATGATCTTGGCTTGCTTCGACCCATCGCAGATCGAGCATGATGAGCCCATCTTCCTCGCCGGTCATGATGCTTGGCCCAGTTGGTGCTGTCATTAGTTCATTGCGCAAATGAGCCACTGAGCCAGTGGGTTCGATTAGCACTGCGCAAGACGCCAGATGATATCGACTCCACGGTGGCGGCCCGATGCGGCAGGGGCGTTGCCGCGTAACTATTGATTTGACCTTTGGCGTCCCTTCTATTTGTACTACCAAGCGACGCGCGCGATTCTCCAGATTCTCAACCGACGTTGCCAGCAGTCGCCCAATTCCAGAGGGAGATTCAGGGCCAGAGCCTTCGTCCTTGATTGCGGCAGAAACTCCGGCTAGATCCGGGCCGCGCATGACGAGTCCCCGATGCCTCATCGCTTGATCCATGGCTGCGACCAAACTCGCTTTACCGGCAATGAGCGCACCTGTGGGTCCGCCGATGAACCAATCCAGGGGTACGATCACGAGATCAGTTCCGCTTGCCAATCGATCGGCTACGCGAGGAAGATTCATGCATGGGTTGGAATTATCAGTAATAACGCCATCGAACAAAATCTCCACGACAACCGCTCCGAGCGACTTAGCCACACTGATCGCTACCGAGCGCTGGGCGGCTGAGTCGCTGATATCCAAACAATTGGGGCTGACCAGCACGATTGCTTGATTCCCCTGATTCTTGTTGGAGGGCCAATCGGAGTTGCTGGTACTGTTGACGGCTCCGATCTCGATGAGCGGACTGGGGCCTTGTCTGAGCAACTCTCGCACATCGAGAAATCCGGGAATGCGAATCGCATCGGTTCTCGGAGTGATCAAGCCTTGGTTGAATGCCGACAGCCTGCAAAGAGTTTCGATCGCCACGGGCAAGCTGGTACTGAATATTACATCTTCGCCGCCGGTAACTGTGGTTGCAATTCGCCGCGCCATAGCGTGAATTTTGTCGTAGTCTTGAAAGCTACTCGACGCAGCAGCAATTGCCTCGGCCACGGAGGACTTTACCGGTAAGCAGTTCCATTGCGGTTGTACGAGCTGGCCGGTGGCATTGATGATCGCCGGGTTCACTTGAGAAATGTCGAGCATTCGCTGAGCGACCGACTCGAGCCATCCGCGCGCTTGATGCCAAGCATGCTGTACTTGTTCCACGGGGCTGCCGTCCTTCATGCCCACTTTGTGCAGCGCCTCGCGGACAGTGGCAGCAAGTACTGGTTGGTTCAGAATATCGAGCACCTTGCCAATCGCTGCCGGGGGCACCAAGTCCTCCAGTTTTGTCGGAAACTTTACCACAATCGGAATCTCCTTGGCGTTTGGACTAACTGGTACAACTGGCACTGCTTACAGGGTATTGACCGGCACACGTAAATCGCGGCTAGTGGATTTACTTCGCTCGACATAGTAAAGGCTACAGTTGCCATACATGTCTGTACAGTGTAGGCGGTACGTATCTTTTCCTATGGAATTACACTGTCCTCGATTGGACAGCTTCGACTGATTTTCACTGATGAATCAACTTTCCATTCGACAACATCGCAATTATTTGCCGACGGTCCAACGTCTTGGAGATGCCGTGGTCATCGCGGCGACGTTGTATCTCGGACAATGGTTAGTCGGTAAGGACCTCAGCGACCGAACTTACTTAGCGATTCTTTCGGCAATCCTGCTGTATAGCGTGTGCGCCGAAGCAACAGGACTGTATCGAGGCGAAAAGAGCCGTACGGCTGACAGCGAGCTGTCTTGGTTAATGCTCAATTGGTCCTTGACTTTGTTTTCTTTAAGCACCTTGGCTTTCTTCTCTCGCGATGGTGAGAGTTTCGCGCGCAGCAGCATCCTCGTGTGGATCGTTCTGGCTGGCTCGGGACTAGGGTTACTGCGCATGCTGATACGTATCGCTTGCGAATTCGTTTTCAAGAATGGGTTATCGCAAAAGCGCTGTGCAGTCGCTGGCTTGAACCCGTTGGGAATTCAACTAGCCGAGAATACTCAACGGAACCCGATCAGCGGTTGGCAGGTCATTGGTTTCTTCGACGACCGGAAAGACGATCGACTGCACAAACCCAGTGGAGAATTGCCGCAACACCTTGGTGGCTTGGACGAACTCGTGCGGCGCGCACGAGCAGGTGAAGTAGATACTGTCTTTATTACACTGCCGATGCGAGCCGAGTCGCGCATTCGATGGCTGCTGGACCAGCTTGCCGATAGCACGACTAATGCATATATAGTTCCCGACTTTTTCGTCTTTGAAATGCTCCATTCTCGCTGGACACAAATCAACGGGTTGCCAGTAGTCAGCGTCTTCGAAACTCCGCTGTATGGCGTTGATGGTTGGAGCAAACGAGTATTTGATTTGATCGTTGCAGGCCTTGGGTTGCTGGCGATCTCTCCAATCCTGCTGACGTGTGCAGTTTTGGTTAAACTGTCGTCGCGCGGCCCCGTTTTCTTTCGTCAAAAGAGATATGGACTGGACGGCAAAGAAATTCTGGTTTGGAAGTTTCGCTCGATGCGAGTATGCGACAATGGTCCGATCGTCAAACAAGCCACGCGAGATGATCCACGCATTACGCCCATCGGCAAAATACTGCGAAGAACGAGCTTGGATGAATTGCCACAGTTATTTAACGTGCTGGACGGCAGTATGTCTTTGGTCGGTCCGCGTCCCCATGCAACGGCGCACAACGAACACTATCGCAAGCTGATTCGCGGCTATATGCTGCGCCACAAAGTCAAACCTGGAATCACGGGATTGGCACAGGTCGAGGGTTTTCGAGGGGAAACAGAAACGTTGGAGAAAATGCAGGGACGCGTTAGATACGACCATCGTTACATAAGAGAATGGTCGTTATGGTTGGACTTCAAGATTCTTCTGCGAACGGTGTCTGTCATTTTCAAGCAAGAGAATGCCTATTAGTGTTCGCGTGGGGCTGATAAGGCGAGCGGCAGATAGTTTCTTACCAATACAAGCCCGAAGCGCAAGCGAGTGTATGCCAGGATTGACGCACTCGCTTGCGCATCGGGCTTGTATTCGCTGAGGCCTTGGTAAATTCCCATCTGCCGCTCGCCTAAAAAGTGAACCGAAAGGCGCTAGCCTCGGGCGTCGAAGGTGTTGCGCATGGTACGGCGTAAGTCCTCATTGGCAAAGGAGCTCCCCTTGACATGAGCGCAACACCTTCGAC
>SYJV01000220.1 GCA_005798335.1 Planctomycetaceae bacterium
CAAGGAAACCAAGTACCGTTGCCTTCCTCGTCCACCATGTAAAATTCGGGATAGCAATGGTTGGGAATCCACACACAACGCGCCGGAACATTGCTCGCTCGACACAGTGCCACAAACAAACTGGTCATCTCTTCGCAGTCACCTGATTTATCGCGAATTGCGTCTTTTACAGATTTCAATTCTCCGCGCTGGTAGGAAATATTATCCCGTACCCAATCGTACAGCTTTTCCACATGCTGCCAGGGTGTAAGTGGCTTCGAGTCCACAATCTCCTTTACGATTTTTCGAACGTCGGCACTGTTGGCTTCGATATATGGACTGTTGCCAGTAAAAAGCTTGACGTCACGATCAGGGCGTTTGGAAAAGACCAACTTCGTCGTATCTTCGGGCCCTACGATGTGGCTTTTCGTTACGCGCACGCGCAGTGTTGCCTCCAGTGTGGATCTTGCTTGCACTATTGGAAATTGAAACAGCAACTGCTTATTGCCGCCAGGCAAATCGCGCCACTGCGGCTTCGACGGGGCGGGAAAGTTTACCTCAAGTATCTCAACGACCTGCTCTGGCCAATCGGTCGGAAAGACTGTAGTCGCAGTTGTATTGATCATGTTGCCATCTGGGGCGGTTAGATTCAATCCAACTAGCATCTCGACCGGTCGCGGCGCGATATATTGCAACAGCGACGGTGGCGGGGGCTCATCGCCCGACTTGCTCGGCGATTTCTTTTTCTTGCTCTGCCCCCACGCATTCAAGCTGCACGCGAGTACCGCAAGCATCAAGACAATCGATCGAGTTACTAAGTTACCTCGTACAAGGAGCCCGCAGAGTTTCATAATGAATATCCGAAAAACGAAACAGCAGATAGCAAGCCAGAACCCCAACTGATCAATAACTTGCAGGCTCGAACTTGCGCGGGCCCTCACGCTTACGCACCTACCACATCTGGTTCAGTTAATCCCCAGCAGGAACAGCTATCGTAAGTTGAGAACATTTTCTGCAGCGCGACGACATTGGACTCGCGTGCGAAACCAATCATTGCGCGACACGCGGATTTTGGGTGCACACGCTGTGTTGGCGATTCAGTAATTTTTTCCAAACGAGTCCTTCGCAAAACACCCCCAGGGCTGCGAACTCAACCCCAGGTATGCGACGCATTCAGGCACGAAAACTCATCAACCTGCGTAATTGATTCGCTCTCGATTGTGTTTCGGACTTGCACATAATGCAAAGAATATTTGGTAACTAAAGTAACTAAAGCAGTCTTCAGTCGCGAACTATTTCCCGGAAGTGCTAGGTGGGGGCGTTACTGTCTCCATTTGCTGAATTCCGATGGAACCTGGTTCACTAGAATATGCGGCGCCATCGCTTCCGATGCCACTGCCGAAGATCTGCTCGCCGCCAATGGTTGGACCGTACGAATCGTAGCTACCATATTGAGCGCCTGTCGTTGGCGGCGGGCAAGCATGGCAAGGAGCTGCCAACGGCGCTACCATGCACTGGCTACCCATACATGGCGCTCCATGAAACAATCGGGGCAGCCAACCTCGACCACATCCAGTGCCACATAATAAACAGATTCCCAGCAATGCAATTTTCTTCATGATTTTTTCTCCTTCGCGCAAAACCTATCCAACCGGTAGTGTCTATTGTGTTCCGCACAACTCTACGACGTGGTGAAAGATGTGCAAACGAAACATGTTGATTTTTTTCAACAAAATGTTGGCAGCTAGCAAAAATGCCGAAACAACTTCGCCCCAAAATAATTTTCGAGACTAAGGCGATGTTAGAATCGTTAGCATTTGAATAACAGGCTACCGACGCGCTAATTGCAAGGACTTGCGAGCCTCGAGAATTTACTAATCCACGGAATTCCAGTTACAATTTGGAAAACCCGTTTTGGCCTTGCAACGCCTGTTACGCGATAATGACCATCAATTGATATGATAGATAAAATCGTAACTACCAATTTCTACAGTTTTGTTCGGCCTCCATTGCCGCATATCAACTGCCTGCAACTCGTTTGCTGGTTGATCCTATTGTTCGGTTTGCTCCACAGTGTTGCGCAGGGCGGATGTGTCCCTCGTGCAGGAGATGAATATTGGGAGGTCAGTACCCGTGATCTGCCGTGCTCTGTGTGTGGTGCCGATTTTTCTGCCGAAAGTTTTAAGGTTCATCGCATGGTCGATGGCCAATGGACTCGCGGTACGCTAGCGGAACTTGCTGCGAATATGGGAGCATTCCCCATGCGCAGCATTATTTATACGCACGGAAATTGGATGACCTACTCAAACGCTCGCCAGCGGGCAAACACTCTCTACCAACATATTGTTGCTCGCACCGCTGAACCGATTCGCTTCGTCGCATTCACATGGCCCAGTCATCGACAGCGTGAAGGGCGTCCGGTGCAAGACATTCGCGAAAAAGCCGAACGATCTGAGATCGATGCGGTTCGATTTGCACAATTCTTGCGAGCACTACCGACGGGCGCCCCTATCGGACTGATTGGCTTCAGTTTCGGCTCGCGAGTTACTTGTGGCGGCCTGCATTTATTTATGGGTGGCTCCCTGAACGGCCAGTGTTTACCAGCTAATACTGAGCCAGGTCCATTGATGCGAGTCAGTCTCATTGCACCTGCCTTCGATAGCCACTGGCTGGCACCCAGTCAACACTACGGTCAAGCGATCAACGCAATCGAAAGTCTAGTTAACATCTACAATTCGCGCGATCCGATTCTCAAACGCTATCGATTTCTCAATGAGGACCCTTCGCCGTTGGCGGCGGGAATTGCCGGATTCGCCGGAATTCCTGGAGCCTCTGACCCTCGTTCGATTGCTCCATTGCAGTCCGATGCACGCATCACTCAATACGACTGCCGCAGCTCGATTGGCTCAACGCATGAGGAACTCAGTTACTACCAAAACTGCTCCGCGTTTTGCCTAGCCATCGACAACGTGCTCGGGCGCTGATGTCTGATCCCTCTTAAGCCACTTTCCATTGCGGCACCAATCCAGTTACAATTTCACGGATTGGCCAATGTACCCCTGCTACTGTACGTGGAGTAAGACGATGAAATTACAAGCCTCAATGATAAATGTATCGGTTCGTCTTGGTGCTGGAAACACGTTCTGCTTGGCGACGACGATCGTGTGCCTGATGATCGTCAACGCGAACGGACAGAACTCGTCCAAGCCACCATTTCAATATGAGTCGGGTGACATTCGCGTCACGCTTCCTTCGGCCGACGAACCACGAGTGAAAGCGTTTGGTGCCGAATCTCTCAAAGCGGCGGTAAAATACTTGGAAGACGGAGCATTAAGCTGGGTACGAGAAAAATCTTGCGTCAATTGCCACACCACCGGACCGTACATGACCGAGCGCACGGCATGGAATCGTCATTTTGGTCCGCCCAGCCAGGAAGTGCTCGCGAATTTCGCCAATTCGGTCCCAAAAATGATCAAGCCGATCAAGGAGACTGATAAAAGCGGCCACAAGTATTTTCCAGGTACGTTCAGCAGTGTCTGGCGCTGTCTCGGTCTGGCGGAATGGGATCGACACGTAACCCGAACTACCTCGCCGCACACCGAACAAGCGCTGCGTGACATGTTCGAACACCAGTCGGCCAGCGGCGCGTTTGTCAGCCACGGTGAAGTTGAGATACCGCACATTACCACCGATTTTGAACTCTCACTACAAGCGGCTCGCGCCATCACCGCAGCGCCTGGTTGGCTGTCGAGCCTCAAAGACCCGGCAATGCTCGAACGTGTTGAGAAGCTGAAAAATTGGTTGCGTACCGCACAACCCAAGAACGATTTTGACCTAGTATTGAAATTGCAACTAGCTCACTATTTGCCTGAACTCGTCACGAGTGCCCAGCGCGACGCAGCAATGTCGCTGCTGTCACAAAAGCAACATGCGGACGGCGGCTGGAGCACGCGCGATATGTCCCCGGTCAACGACTGGCACTTTGAAATGAGCACGACGGTACTGAATCTGATCAAGAGTCTTCCTGACGCGGACTCACCAACCAGCGACGCTTACATGACCTCGCTCGCAATCGTATTGATGCGTCAGAACGACGTTCCAGTATCCGATGATCGCATTCAACGCGGCTTGGCGTGGCTCAAACAAGAGCAACGCGAAAGTGGTCGTTGGTGGATGCATTCGCTGTATCGCGGCAACTATCACTATATTACGTACATCGCGACAGCCGAAGCCATGAAGGCGTTGGACCTGTGCGGCGAATTAGCGGTATTGGACAGCCACAAAACCGCCAAGCAATAGCAAATGAAGTCGCTCGCAAGTTGTGCGGAGAAGCTACAAATTGCGAGGAAGCAAGGACACCTGACTCACCTTTGTTCAAACGTCGTTAAACAGCGGAACGACGGGAAATCATTCACTGACGAAGATTATTTCCTAGTAGCTTGGCCTTTTCTTCTTTCGATCGGGGCGAGCAAGCGTCGGCCAGTTCCTTTTGGACCGCAGTATAGGATACATCACCCAGGTTCATCGCGTTGATCTGAAGTTGTGTGGTCAGGTAATCACGGACATACCCGGCATCCGTTGCGGCGATCGTGTATTTCGGTCTTGCCATTTTCTGTTCCTCCAGGCGTTATACTATGACTCCGCTCAATACGGGACAAGGTCACACTGTGGCACACGGTACTTGGCGGTAGCAACTATTGCGGCAAGACGCCGGTAAAAAAGCGGGTGAAAACGCCGGTGAAAACCTTAGCGTTGCCTGTCTGTCACCGCCAAGTTCGACGGATCAACCATCCGCCAATGATCGCTTGCACAATTCCAGGGACATTTCAGAGTCTTGTACAGGACAAATCCCGCATTCGTGCCGGAATTCCTTTCCAAGTTCCTTGGTTCAAAACTCGCCCTGCCCGAACAGATCTCTCGGCCAATCCACAGAAGCCAGGCAGAGAAGCGATTGCATGTCGTTTTCGGTTCACTTCCATCAAGTGACTATAGATATAATCAGCGGTGAGAGGAGAAAAATCCATGATTCGCCCAGAGAATGATCATTGTCGATCTTGCAATTCGATCAGACGCTTCTCAAGCCGGTTGAGTTGATCGCGAGTCTTGCGAAGTTCGTCCCTCAGTTCGTTGACCTGCGATTGCAGGTCATTCTGGATAGCGCTGTCGGGATCGAAGCCAGACGAACGAACCGCATTTGAATTTGGATCGATTCCAATCACTAGCTGAACTCGCCTGGGTGTGTTGCCTCTATAAACTAGTAGTTCCGTCGGTTGGCCGGGTCGAGATTGCATTACCCAATTCGATAGCACGCGAGCTGAATCGATTGCTTGACCATCGATCTGCACGACAACATCACCAGGTTTAATCAAAGCCAAATCGGCCGGAGAGCCCGCAATGACATTCGTTACCGCGGCACCACGATAGGGGCTGGTCCCGAACTGCTGCCGAAACGGCATCGATAAATCGACGACTACCAAGCCAAGCCAACCTGGAGCACTGGAGGCATAGTCGGCTGTTGAGGGTTGCGAAGGTCCGATAGCGAGTGGACCGTTGATTTTGCTCGCGAGCTGGGTACTCTGCAGGATCGCGGTCAGTTCGACGTTTCTGCCGCCGCGCGAGACGAGAAGTTTAACAGCCTCACCCGCTGATCTTTGCGCAAGCTGGTCAACCATCGCTTCTAAATCGGCTATCGCATGCCCGTTTATGCCTTGCACAATATCACCTATTCTCAGGCCCGCCTTCCACGCGGGCGAATTCTCAGTAATCGAGACGACCCTGGCTCCGATTCCGCCGCCGTTGATCGATTCCGCGTCAATGCCTAGATATCCAGGATCTGCCAAAGGTGTAGGCGTAGCCGATTCCAAGATGCTCGATGGAGGAACGACAACTGAACCGGCAGGAATCTGACTGCCAGGGTTGATATCGGGTGGACTCTTCGGTTTTACTTGTTTAGTCGGAGCCGGCAGCTCCTCAACGGATTTAGCATTCTCTTTTCTGGGTACCGGCTGTTTTGCGTTCTCGCGAATAGTCCGTTCAAGCTGTTCCAAAAACGACTGGGCGGGCACAGTAGGCCCAAAGCTGCTGGTCGTTCCCAGTATCAATGCGATCGCCAACTTGTTCATACCATTCATCACAAAACTGCTCCCGTTTTGGCTCGACTCCAACCGAACAATTCGTCAGACTAGCAAGACGGTACCATTGTAAGCCGCTGGGCGAGAAACCGCAGACGGTTTGACCGATGCATAGGCATGGTACTCCAAATCTATTGGGCGAATCGAGCCCAAGAATCCAATCGCGATCCCCTTCTTGACCGGACAGTTAGTATGCTAGCCCAAACTCGAGAGGTAACCAGATCACAATGGCGCGAGTTTTTGGCCTGGACTCATTACCAATTGCAGTCCTACGAAGTCGATGGGATGTACGCCGAATTGGAGAAACGAACGTCACAGTTCCCCACCGCTCCCGGGCCACTCGAGGTTGTCGAGCATGATCGACGACTTGCCGGCGCCTACCTGACGATTGCACCCGGCCGAGTCGCAGCCGTCAGTGGCGTTCGTGCCTTGCCAGAGCATACCGCCCATGGCCCTCGCATCGTACGGCGATTGATCGAACAAGCTTCAGCCGCAGGAGCCACGCAGATTCAGGCGATCGTGGATCGAAATTCGAACCAAGCAAGCGACATTCTAACGGCAGCCGGGTTTCAGCAAATGGCGATTCTCAAACACCTGTGGCTGCAGTTGCCGCGTCACGAATCAACCGAGACTCGGCAGTTCAACCACGGTCCGCTTGAGTTCGTTCCGGTGTCAAGTTTCTCGCGGCGGCGAATCGAGAATCTGATATCGTCAACCTTTATCGATACTCTCGATTGCCCAGCCGTCAACGAGTTGCGCGATCCGAAATGCGTCTTGGAAACTTTCTTAGATGGTCAAAACCCGCGAATGAACATTCCGTGGTGGATCATTCAAGATCATGGTGCAGAAATTGGGTGCTTGTTTCTCAATATCCATGCCGAGAACGTCGCTGAACTAGTGTATATGGGGCTCGCTGCCCAAGCACGCGGCAAAGGATTCGGTCGCAAAATCGTGGAAGCCGCATGCCACCGCTGCTCCACACTCGGCTGTACAATCCTAGTTGCAGCCGTCGACAACCGAAACCTCCCAGCGGTCCACATCTACGATCGATTTGGCTTTCAAACCCATCGCGAACTCGAAGCCTGGTTTCTAACCGCCGCCAGTAAACAAAAACCTTGAACAGGTCTGCGGTGAGCTGATAAAACGCAATACCGTTCAACGAACGTGGGATAAGCTTCCAGCTTGTCAACCTGTAGCGGAGTTTCACAATTGCTTGCACTAGATTTTGACAAGCTGGAAGCTTATCCCACGTTCGTTGAACGGTATTGTGATAAAACGTGAACCGTTGGCGCTAGCCTCGCGCGTCGAAGTTGTTGCCTGGGGAATGGCCATTCGATGGACGTAATCATTAGGTGTTGGATCGTCTCCTGCTATTAGCGCCGCAACACCTTCGACGCCCAAGGCTAGCGTCAACGGTTCACTTTTTATCAGCTCAGCTCTGCGGTCATCTTGCCACAGCAAATTTCAAAATTCTGTTCTTTCTAGTTCGCGTTGCTTGTACAAACCTGCCGTGCGTCTGATGTCATTGTAGAGCAGTTGCAATAGACCACTCTCAAAACTAAAGCTCACTACTTGCCAGAACCGCTGATTCGGTGTACTATATGACCAATACACATGGAGCGTGTTGGGGCGATTCCTTCGGGAGGTGGTTGCATGCAATTCTCAATTGAACCGAACAACGGGATGCCCATCTATGAGCAACTTGTGAGGCAAATCAAATTCGCGGTGGCGGAGGGAGTGGTGGTCCCCGGGCAGTTAGTGCCCAGCGTCCGTGAACTGGCCCGACAATTGACTATCAATCCCAACACGGTACAGCGAGCTTATCAACAACTGCAATCCGAAGAGATTCTCGAAAGCTTGCGAGGGCGAGGACTGGCCGTTTGCATTGGGGCCAAACGACGTTGTATAAGTGATCGCCAATCGTTGCTGGCGGAACGATTGACCGAAGTTGTAGGTGAAGCAGTGCGCAGCGGGTTAGACCACGATCGACTGCGAGAGTTGATCGAAAAGGCTATCAAACAGGCGATTCGCAGTGGAGAGTGACAATCATGAGCGATGTAATCTCGATCGAACAAGTCACGAAATTCTATGGCCGAAACAAGGTACTCGATCAGGTGTCGCTGAGAGTTCCGCCTGGCGTTGTGTTTGCAATTCTCGGCGAAAATGGCGCGGGCAAATCGACCCTGATTCGAGGCTTGCTCGGCTACCACCGATTCGATCAAGGTGCGGTCCGGGTGCTCGGACTGGATCCCTTGAGAAAACCCATGGAAATCCGGCGTCAAGTCGGGTACGTGGCCGACGCTCCTGGTTTGTACGAATGGATGTCAGTGGCTCAGGCTGGTTGGTTTGCATCGGGTTTTTACCCAGACGGATTTCTGAGGCGTTATGGAGAATTGGCAGCGGAATTCCAACTGCCGTACAACACAAAGATTCGCGATCTTTCTAAGGGCATGCGCGCCAAAGTCTCCTTGGCCTTGGCGATGGCTTTCGATCCACAGCTCTTGATTCTCGATGAACCGACATCGGGTCTGGATCCGATCGTACGCCGTCAATTTCTAGAGAGCATGGTTGATCGAGCCGCCGCAGGACAGACCGTGTTTCTCAGCAGCCATCAAATTCACGAGGTCGAGCGCGTGGCTGATTGGGTGGCCGTCCTTCACGATGGTTGCTTGCAAATTGCTTCGCCGCTGGAGGACTTGAAGAACTCCACCACCATGCTCGCATTCTCGATGCGCGATCCTTTGGTGGCGCTGCCGCGAGAACTGGACAAATTCGAAATCTTGCATCAAAGCAAGTCAGGGCGAACCGTCAACATGTTGGTTCGCTCGTTCGATCGATCGACTCATGACGCTCTGGATCAACATCCAAATTGCTTTGATGTTAAAGCGGTCCGGCCCAACCTGGAAGAGTTGTACATCGGCTTCACGCAGCCAATTGAGCATTCAAAATCCGGCGCAGTAAACCTATCGATTGCAGGAAGATCGGAAGTGGCCTGAGGTCAATCCATGTTTGCAACACATAGTTGGAAGTACCTGCTTTGGAAAGATTTTCAACAAGTCAAAGTTCTCTTCTTGGCTTGCTTGGTCTGCTTGATGGCTTCACAGATCCTAGTGACAGCAGTGGAGCTTCTTGACCCAAAAACTAGTGGTGGCGTGGCTGTAGCCGCATTTGCGTTTGCGTTAATTTGTCCAACCTTGCTTGCCCTAGGTGTCGCCGGAATGACAATTGGAAATGAACGGCAGACGCGTACCTGGGGGTGGTGCAGCAGCCTGCCAATGACGTGGCAACAAGCGTTCGCCAGCAAGGTACTTGTGTGGGTTATTACGGGTGTTTGCTCGCTCTGTATTTTGCTCGCTGTGGCCATCGTTTGCAATCTTGTTGTGGGCCGTGAATTACCATGGAGCACGACAACATCAGAGTTCGGCTCCTTCGCCATGGTTCAGGTTTACGCAATGGGTGTCGGCTTGTGCGCATTGGTATTCTTCAGTATCGCTACGACGATTTTGAACGATACAATTTTGGCGACCAGTTTCACGGGCGTGGCGATTGCTGTCGTGAGCTTTATTCTGGGCGAAAGTCCAGATTTGTTTGCGATGGAGATCGTTGGCGTTAGGTTCATCGCCCTTACGCTCTTTTCGGCCGGCCTATTGGCCACGCTGACCGCGTTTCGCTGGCGGTGGGGAAGAGGACAATTTTCAAGTTTCAGTTCAGTGCGAGCGACATTCGTGCGTGCACCTGTTGGTTCCGCGCTGGCAATGTGGCAGTGCTATTCCACACAGTTTCGAAGACCTTTGGAGATGTGGATGTTGCTCGTACAATCGCTCCGTGGGTCGTTAGTGCTGCTCGGCCTGACATTACTGATCATCGCGCTGCCTTCAGTAGTCAACGGGACACGACACGAAGCGTTGCATAGTATTTTATTGACGCTAGCTCTGCCATTCGCATCGATCCTGCTCGGGACAAGTATGTTCGCATCGGACCAGACGCTGTCACAATTTCGATTTCTAGCGGATCGGGGAGCGGATTGGCAGCGAGTATTTGTATGCCGCTTTGCATCACGTTCGATCTTGCTTGCCCTGTTGTTGGTCACGGCCTATGAATACGAATACACGCCAGATCAAATGCGATCGGGACTTGCTGGATTGAGTCCAAAATGGCTCCTTGTTGCCGGATTTTGCTTGGGTATGTACGCGTCGCTGTGTATGGCCAACACAGTTGTCGCGACTGCGGTTGCAAGTTTGACACTGCTGCTGCTACTGCTGACGGTATTGATATTTGGTACTGTCGAAAAGTACTTTCAAATATGTTTCATTGATGATCCGCGGTGGTTGGCTCGTTGGTTCCCGCCCTCCTTGCTGGTCGTAATTTCCAGTGCAATTTACCTCACGTCGCGTTGGCTGGTTCACGAACGAATTCACGGCGCGCGAGCTTACTGCATCACGATGGTGATATGTGTTTGCTTGCCAATCGCGATTTCCATGTCGACTTGTTTCTTGACCGCGCCGTATGTTCGCTGGCAGGGAGCAGATCTCGTTAGCACTGTTCAGCGAGTCACCCTACATGGCCCGGCGCTCGATACCAAGACGCCTCCCCTAGTGCTAACAGACGAGCCGTTTAGCGCATTGGCGTCCAACAGTCGCCGGATTGGACGCCCATCGGGTCATTCCGAATCGCCATTTACTGCGGTTCTTGAATCGACCTTGCGAGAAAGAGTGAATTCCATAATTCGTAATGCAGAAGATGCACCGTTTCTCCCTGGTTTGATTTCTCGTCTCGATGATGTACGACGGGATTTGCAATCACCAAAAGAAATTAACTCAGATCTGGTGACCTATGCAATAAGATTGAACGAGGAAATCACGACGTGTAGTTTGGTGGCCACTTTTGCGACACATAATCGTAAAAGAGACATGGCGATCCAATCTTGGGACGTCGTTTACGAACTGTTGCGAGTTGCCGAGCAGCCGCACTTTTTGGTTCCGACTCTGGACTCTCGTTTACTTACCTGGGGACTCTGGAACGAATTCACCAACGAGGAATTGCGATTGTTGAGTGGCACTGAATTTCTCATGAACCTGACATCATACGCGCAGCCGGAGCATCCCAGCGCCTTCGAAATTGCAAGCGTCGTCGAACTGCTTAAGATACGTGCCAGCCTGCTCCGAGAAGCACTGCGCGGGCGAACATTGCCGGAACATTCGCTGTTCTATTATCACCTGCATGACACATTTCCAGCTCGTATTGACGCTCTTCCATTGTTGGGCGTGCGCTGGCGAAGCGAACGACTGATCGCCAGGCAACTTGCAGACGACATTCAGAGAATTTCCAGTCGTGCTTTCGAGAGCTTTTACGATTATTCCGACACCATAGCTGTGGAGTTCTCACACGTTTGGCAATTGCAGAACCGACTGCGAAACCGAATAGCAACACCTGCTAACGCGGAATCCGCAACCCAGGACAATCGAATATCCCATGAGAAGTAAGCATCAATCGCGTCAGACCTGACGAACATTTCAGTGAGACTTGGATTAATCGCACTCGCTCTCCAAGTCTTTCGAGCATCGGCTCTGGACGTAAAAACTACCGCGTTTCGTGTATGTTTGATTTCAGCCACCAACCTCGCAAGATTATTTCGGACGCGCCTCCATGCCATTACGAGACCACTTTCGTTCTCCGGTCGATGACAATCATGCTTGGAATGAACTGCATGCAATGTGGCCAGCGATGATAGTCCAGCACCTTTATCGTATTTTGCCAGAAGGATTCGTGGCGGCACCGGGTGTTCATTTGGGCGCGGAAATCGAAATTGACATCGGTGGTCTTGAGGGTATTTAATCTAGGCATTCCATTGCGAACCTCTCACGCAGCGACGCCACGGCTGTTGCGCCCTGCCCCACGCTGACGATCGAGACTGATCTGCCTGACCAGGACGAATTTGAAGTTCGCATCTACGACGCTCGTCATGGACGACGATTGGTGGCGGCTATCAAATTGGTCAGCCCCCGCAACAAGGACCGGCCCGAGAGCCGTCGTGCTTTTGTTGGCAAAGTGGCGGCTTTACTACAAGACGAAATCTGCGTCTCCATCGTCGATCTAGTCTCGATTCGTCATTACAGCTTGTATGCGGAGTTGCTGGAATTTTTCGGTCGATCCGATCCATCGCTCGAATCCGTTCCGCCGCACGTGTACGCCGTTTCTCTGCGCGCTCGAGAACGGTTGCCGCGAACCAAGGCTGGGCTCGACCTGTGGCACTATCCCATGACTCTCAGCCAGCCGCTACCCACTCTTCCAATCTGGTTCGAGCCCGACTCCGCGTGCTGCTGCCGCTTGAGGAAAGTTACGAGCAACTCTAGGCTCGCATGCTTGGATCAATTCATGCTATAGTCCATACAGTTTGCATGGAAACTTCAGTGTAGAG
Source organism: Planctomycetaceae bacterium (assembly GCA_005798335.1). Taxonomy (GTDB): domain Bacteria; phylum Planctomycetota; class Planctomycetia; order Pirellulales; family Pirellulaceae; genus Aureliella. The sequence goes on from SYJV01000220.1 coordinate 12,529, forward strand.
CCTAGATGCGGAAATCCAACATGAACGATGCACTTCATACATCGCCAGACGAACCATGGGAAGAAATTTTTAACGATCAAGTTGGTAGGACTATGTTTCGCAAGGAACTATTTGCTGATCCCGATACGGGCATGATGGTTCGTCTAGTGCGCTATCCCGCAGGCTTCATCACTCCCAATCATACGCATCCATGTGGGCACGGCATGTACGTGTTGGATGGAACGCTGGTGACACATCGAGGGTCATTTGGGCCTGGCAGTTTTGTTTGGTTTCCAGAAGGCGAAGTCATGGAGCACGGTGCAAGCGCCAGCGGAGATGTAACCGCGGTCTTCATAACCAACAAACCGTTCCGAATCGATTACCAATAGAGCCATTGGCGCACATGTCGCGAGATCCGCTAGTGCCATAGGATCGATGTAGCAGGAAAAATAGGACCTTCGACGCAAGTGCGTTTATAGTCCCAATCGCTTGGCGTACCGACCTTGGCGACACAAGAAAAACAGATCCCTATGCCACAGGCCATGGGCGTTTCCAAGGACACTTCACAATCGATCGCGCGCTGTGCGGCGATGCGCGAGACCGCTTCCATCATGGGTTCCGGCCCACAGCAGACGATGCGCGCTTGACTTGGGTCGGATTCCTGATCGAGCAGTTCTTCTAGTAAGGCGGTGACTCGCCGAGGCGGACCGATCGAACCATCTTCAGTCGCGATTCTTATTTCGACTCTCAAATCACGAAATTCCTGGATTCCCGCCAAGTAATCTTCAGAGCGCACGCCGTAACACAGGCTGACACGCTGCGCGTATCCCCCGGCACGCGAACCGTCGCCGAAAACACTTGTGCCGTACGCCTCTTGCGCCAAAGTCAGAAAAGGAGTTTGGCCTATGCCGCCGGCCACCATGATCAGATGATTAGCCTGTACAGTTGAAAAACTGTTACCCAGCGGGCCCCACAACTCAACCGTTTGCCCAGGCGTCAATTGGGCCAGTCGAGTCGTAAGTCGACCCTTTACGAGATAAACTAATTCAATTCCAGTGGGCTTAGCATCACTATCCAAGATACGATTGTATAGCGCGAAAGCGCGGCCGATTAAGGGATCGTTGCCACCGGGAATTCGAACCATAAAGAACTGGCCCGGCAACGCACGCTCTGCCATTTCCGGTGCGGCAACTCGCAATCGAAACGTGTGGCGCGCCATCGGTTGGTTAAGCTCGACTCGCGCGGAGATTTGCATCGCTTGATCGGCGAAACAGGGCATTTCTGAGATCCTAACGCTTCTTGGGACCGCGCGTACGCCCCGAGGATTGCGAGCGTCCGGCAGCTTTACGAGGTGGCTTGCCGGCTGAGGATGGCCGACCGTTACGGTCACCAGTAGCGCCAGCGCGACCGGACAGACTTCGTGGAGGCTTTCCAGCAGCTTTTGAACCGGGCCTCATATGTGTTTTGCGTGTCGGCGTCGAGGGTTGCGCCGATCCTCCGGCGGCAGGCGAGCGACTCGAGCGACCTCGCGGTGGCTTGCCTTTGCTTGGCAACACATCGTCGTCGAAAGCGATCACGCGGCCGGTCGCACTAGGCTGGACGTCGATGTGAGCCACAAACTCATTGTCGATTACCGCAACAGGTTCGTCATGTCCGTCGGCTAGTGGCATAGCGGGTTTACGAGGCTTGCGTTTTCGACCAGCTTTGCGACTGGCGGAAGAAATGCTGTACAAACCGGCGACTTCTTCGCGCGAGAGTTCGCGCGAAGCTCCGGTTGGCAACGTGCCCAATCGAAGTGAACCGATTGCCAACCGTCGCAACGCCATCACCTTGTGGCCTAAGCGCGCGAGCACTCGACGGATTTCCCGATTCTTTCCTTCCGACAAAACGATCTCAAGTTCTGCACAACCTTTTCGTTGGCGGCGAACTTTAATGCCGTCGACCCGCGCAAAGCCGTCCGACAAATAGACCCCTTTGCGCAAGTTGGACATGTCTTCGTTGGTGATTTCGCCTTGAACAGTTACGAAATAGGTTTTTTGAACGCCATACTTGGGATGTGCCAAGCGCTGGGCCAATTCGCCGTCGTTGGTCAACAATATCAAGCCTTCACTGGCTCGATCCAAACGACCAACGGAAAAAACTCGTTCGCGAGTTGGAATGAAATCGACCGCCAACATGCGGCCGCTTGGATCTCGATTGGTGCACAATACACCGGATGGTTTATTGAGCGCGAAATAGACTGGACGAAATCGTTTCAGCGCGGAACCGTCGACCTTGACCACGGATTCCGCGGGATCAACCTTTGTCCCCAATTCGGTAACTGTCCGTCCATCGACTTCCACGCGACCAGTGACGATCAGTTGTTCGCAGTCACGGCGACTGCCATACCCTGCTGCGGCCAACAATTTGTTGAGCCGCTGGGCGCCAGGAGTTTGATCGGTGGCGGGGGACCGAGGTAGGGTTTTGCTGCGCATTTAATTCTGTCCAAAACGGCTTCAGTTTGTTGCAGCACTCATGATATCTGCGAAGCTGCAAAGCCGATAGGACAAAAGTGCCCAGCTTATCTGGCCGGCAATACAAATGACGAAGGCAGCTCATTGACCTGTGAGTTTCTGGTCAACTGAGCCCGCTTAGCCTCCGATCGAGGATTATAAAAGTCGCGAGGGCGGCCACCGACAACTTCGGGGCCGATATCATTCAGCGGATACGGGTCGTGGATTACGGCTCGCGCTCGTTGGCGCTCCATGGTTCCTTGCCCCCACGGGAACCCCCACCCGCTACGATTGGCGCAACCGGCAATTGAGATCAAGATCAAGCATGCTGGGGCAAACATCCGTGCCATACGCAGATTCCTTCTGAAGCGATTTCTTTCCCAAAACCGCAATCGAGCTCGGCTGTCTCAAAGCTGTGATTTACACCCCGAAGTGCGTCATACTAGAGTGTCAAACGTGCGCCCACCAGATCAGTCGGACCCCGATGCCAAATTGCATAAACGCTTCATCGGATGCTAGCATTGCTGATCGTGAGTCAAATCGTTTGCAGTTGCAACTGTAGGATAGTCGCATTTTCGTGGTTCGTAAACAATCGTTGACTGGGTTCACGAACGTTTGATCACGACCGTCGGATCACGAAGCAAACCACGACTAATTGGGAAGGTACATGTCCAGCAACGTAGTTCCTCGCTCAACTTCAATTCTCACCTGGGGCATTTGGGCAGGTAACAATACGGTATCGCCGACTGGCAATGGCTCCCGATTTCCATCCCACCGGATTTCGGCCTTTCCGGTAGGAACGGTCAATATGTGAAACCGTCCATCGTCACCGGTGCTGCCCGGCTGCGTCACTAAATCCATAACGAATTTATCACAATCCACCAAACGAAATCTGCCGGGCTGTGCGGTTGTCTGCCGAGCCTGAATATGGAAGGGTCCACGTGAAAAATCGATGGTTTCCAGAGCTTGGTCGACGTGCAATTGGCGAGACTTGCCTTGAGCATCGACGCGATTCCAATCGAACAAGCGAAAGGTCGTGTTGGACGCTTGCTGAATCTCTGCGACCAACAGCCCTGCTCCGAGTGCGTGCACCGTTCCGGCTGGAATAAACAGGCAATCACCTGCGCAAGGATGGATCTTGTGTAGACATTGTTCGGCAATTCCCAACCGAATTGCATCGGCAAGGTTTTCGCGATTGACACCTTTTCGCAAACCTGCGTAAACAACCGAATTTGGCGCAGCATCGATAATGAACCAAGCTTCCGTCTTTCCCAAATCTGGCGGATTCATGCGACGTGCAAAGTCGTCGCTAGGATGCACTTGTACACTCAACACGGATTGGCAATCAAGATACTTCAGCAACAGTGGAAAGCGTTCAGTTGCGTGGTCGACACCCAGCAGCCAGTTTGCACTTTCGCGCATGATCTGACCAAGCCGGCGACCTGCCAATGGTCCGTTGGTTACTTCACTTTCATGGTCCGCGTGATCGACCAAGTCCCAGCTTTCGGCCCATGATCCTTCGGCGGGAATGGATTTATTCAGCCTCGCTGCGAGATTTCGTCCACCCCAAAGGTAGTCGCGAAAGAGTGGTTTGAATCTGAGTGGATAGGGGATATTCGCCATCGTTGGCTCGCCTGAAACGCCAATGATCTATTACAATGTCACCAGAGGATAAATTGCCCACCAGCGTGGGGTGGATTGCTGCCGCCAGCGGAAGTTGCGGATGAGTTGAACATTTGAAATCAGCTTCGGCAAGTAGGCCAGGCTGCTGCGCGGGAAGGCGGCAGAAATCGCCTTGTTAAACCACTCCGACCTGACCTTTGACAATCCCACCTACAGTTATTGGAATTCACGATGCTGAAACAACCACAGCGACTGTCTGATGATTTGTTTGAAAACAGCTCGATGTCCTTTGGGGATCATCTCGAAGAACTTCGCAAGGCAATGACCAAAGCATTTCTGTGGATTGGCTTGGGTTCCCTATTCGGCCTCCTGATGAGCAACGCAATTATTGGATTCATCGCAGAGCCGCTTGAAAAACAACTGGAACTGCATCTCATTGAGCGATTCAAACTCGCTTATCAAAAATACAATGGCGTCGAGCCAACCGAGAAGCTCACCCAGTTTTATCAGGCCAATTCGGTCATTCCAGAAATCGTTTGGGTTGATCCGATTTTTATACAACAATTGACCGGCCACGATCCAAGTCAATCGCTAGGTGGAGGAGAATCTGCGCCACAGAAGCAAGCAACATCCTTGGACACGATCTGGAAGGGCATGGATGAAAAGCAGATCGATCGACTGGTTCAGATTCCACTGTGGCGGTCAATGAAAAGCAAATTGAAGACATTTTCATCCTTCGAGGGTTTCATGATTTGGTTGAAAACGGGTCTCGTTGCAGGTGTCGTGCTGGCTTGTCCGGGCGTGTTTTGGCACATCTGGGAGTTTTTGGCAGCGGGCTTGTACCCGCACGAAAGAAAATATGTTTACTGGTATTTGCCGTTAAGTGTCACGCTATTCTTGAGCGGTATTTTATTGGCTCACTTTGTGATCTTTCCATTGGTGCTCGGTTTCTTGCTGGAATACAATCTGTCTCTGGACGTCGAATTCGAACCGCGACTAAACGACTACATGACATTTGCCATTATGCTGCCTCTGGGTTTCGGAATTGCATTTCAATTGCCAGTGGTGATGGTGATGCTCAATCGTTTTGGAATCGTTAGTGTGGAGTTCTTTGTGGAGAAATGGCGCATTGCCGTCTTGGGTATCGCCTTTGCCTCTATGGTGTTGACGCCAGCAGATTTGTATAGCATGTTGGGGATGTTTGTTCCCTTAACGCTGTTGTATTTCGTGGGAATTTTCCTTTGTCGATATATGCCCAGAGGGCCCGGTATCGGGTCGCAAGCGTTTGATCCACAACCATAGCACCGATCGCATCAGTCCTGGTTCGTACGGGCCTGAAGGGCCAGAAACAAATCAGCCCAGGGCAGAACGTCGTCGCGAAGCCGCACAGCGCCGCCCTGGGAACGCTGCAAGAACGAGAGATATTCTGTGGGGATTGTTGAATGTTGAAAAACGTTTTGCCAAAAATTGGTTTGATTTTCATCGCCAGTGTTTGGGCGATTTGCTCGCTAGAGAATTCAGCGCAGGCTGGTAAATACAACTCGGGCATTAATATTGGCGATGCAGCGCCTGCATGGCAGGATCTGCTGGGGACCGATGACAAGAAACATTCACTCAAGGATTTGGATCGGCGCGCGGTCGTTGTCGTCGTGTTTACGTGTAACAGTTGTCCCTATGCAGTCGACTACGAATCACGCTTTAACGATCTAGCGAAGAAATATTCGGCCAAAGACAGTCCTGTGGCTGTCGTTGCGATCAATGTCAACAAGATCGACGCTGATTCGCCGACCGCGATGAAGCAGCGCGCGAAGGATCGAGGATTTGTGTTTCCATATTTATTCGACCCAACCCAGCAGATTGCCAAGCAGTTCGGGGCGCTGCGTACGCCCGAGTTCTTCGTTTTGAACAAATCTCGGCAGATAGTTTACATGGGAGCGATGGACGACAATACCAATCCTTCGGCTGTGAAAACGCGCTTTGTCGAGGACGCAATTCAGGCGACATTGGACGGTAAACCGCTCAGCACTACCGAAACGCCGCCGGTGGGTTGTCTGATACGCTTTGTGCGCGAAAGACGAAAACAATGAACGACGATTATGCGTACTTTTCTCTCAGCCGCCGTGCTGCTTCGACCTCGTTCTTCAACTTGAGATAGACTTCATCGATACTAACGTCGGCAGCCGAACCGGGGGCGAAGCCGCAATCTGGGTTCAGTGTAATGCGCTCGGGTGGCAAATGCTGTAGCGCCGCTTCGACTCGCGCAACGATAGTTTCTACTGAATCGATTTGACCGGGATGGCAACTGACGCATCCCAAACCGATTTCGATGTTCTCCGGTAAATGTCGGAAGACCGACATGTCACCAACCCCAGGCGCGGTAAATTCCATAGTCACGTGGTGAACCTTCAGCCTGCTAAGTTGGCGCAGGATCGGTTCATAGCCTCCCTTGTGTTCCGCTTCGCCGCGCACTCGCGCCCCGGCTCGGCGGCAAAGGTGAACAGCGAGTTTAACATCGCTGACGGCGTCCGCGACAGCGTTGTCCATGTCGACAGCAAAGTCCGCAGCGCGATCCGCATCGTCGTAACTTGCGCGTACTTGCGGGTCAACGAACAGACACAAGTGCGGGTCGTCGATCTGCACGATCGAGACTCCTTCGTCGCGCAGCAATTGCAATTCATTGCGAAGGATAGGCACGCAATCGCGAATAAACGCGTCGCGAGTTGGGTACGCTCTGGCGGATCGCACCGGATCCCACATCCGCTCGCCCAGCAGCGCCGGAGCAGGGAGCGTAGCCTTGATATCGCGCTGCGTCAGCTTCTTCAAGAACGCAACTTCCTTCGCAATAAAGCCCGGGTTCTTGGGGGCCAGCTTATCCACCACTACCGTCCATGGTCGTCCGTCGGCAGGATTACGACTCAGTTCGAAGCCGTGTGCGAGTTCGGCGATTACACCAATGTATGATTTGCGCCACCACTCACCATCGGTTATTACGTCCAGTCCAGCGGCTTCCTGGAGCGCGACCGCGAAGTGTACCGCCGAACTCATCAAGTGCTGATATTCATCGGGAGTATATATTGCATCGTCCGCAATCAAGTCCTTAACAAAAGACGGTCGCGGCAATGATCCAATCACCGAAGTCGGAAAAAGTTGCTTAGTCATTTCGCTCTGCAATTAACTAGTGTTAAGAATTCAGTGAGCGCGAGCTATCGTTACTCTACCGATTAGAGTCTGAGCCAGTCGCGGCCAAACACCGGACACAGGACGATATGATCATCTCTCCAAATGGCGTTCGCGCCAGTGGTGTCGAGCGTATTCGAAATCCTCTTGCGTGTCGACTTCGATATAACCGCCATGCGTATCGACATGCGCCATTTCGATCCCTTGTTCGATCATATCTTGGAGCAAATGGATCAGATATGCTTTCTCAAACAACTTCGCTTCGCGCCATGGACGCCCCTCAAATTCCTGTTTGCGGCGGTGGTACAATTCGCGCATTGCCTGCGCTCCACGCGGTGTGAACTTGGCCGCACCGATATACTCACCATACGCTTGAGCTTCCGGTATGTTTCGATGGATACTCTTCACCAGGCCGTTGCTCACCGTGACCTTCTCCGCATCCCCGGATGGATGATAAAAACGCGACGCATATCTTTGCAGCCAATCAGTGTCGACTCCCAAAGCAATATCTGCCGCGCTGCTGAGCAGTTGTCCAATCACCTTTGGAGTGAACAGGATATCTGAGTAACAGCAAATAAACGGTTCGTCCATCAAGTCTTCGGCGCACAGCAGCGAAGCTAGAATGTTGTTATTCTGCCAATCGACATTGTGTCGAAAGTCGAATTGCGGATAGTCGCGGCGCACTTTTTCGATCTGGTATCCGCCGATAAAACAAACCCGATCAAGGCCGTTGGAATCAAACGCGGACAAAGCCCAATCCAAGAGTGACTTACCTTGAATCTCGGCATAACACTTGGGTGCATCGGCAGTCGTGGGCATCAACCGACTGCCGCGCCCGGCTGCTATCATAATGATTTGCATTTTTATGCTCGCTCCTCGTTACGAGCGGTCTGATTCCACAGCAGGCCTGCAAACACGGCAGCCGCAATCGCCCAGCCAGCCCAGATATAGATGGCTACTTGCCATCCACCATTGTCTGAATCGATGAAATATCCAGTAATCACGTCACCCGCCGACGCACCCATATAGCCCAGAAAATTCACAAATCCCGCCGCCGCCGCCGCCGTTCCATAGCGAGCCAAATCGGCTGGTGCCGTTCCCACCAGCAGTACCTGCGGACCGTAAATACAGAATCCGATGACCATCAATAACAAGACCGTACCCCACGCGCTCGATTGTGCCACCGATTCGTACATCAACGTCAAAACGCTCAAACAAACAAGCAGTAGACAAATTACCGGAGCGCGACGGCTGCCAAAAAAACGATCCGTCGCCCACCCTGCGACGAAAGAACCAGCCGCTGCGCCGATGGCCAACACGACGTAATTCAAGCCCGCTTTGCCGACGCCAATATCTTGAACCTCCATCAAATGTGCGACACCCCAATCCAGAAATCCGTAACGACATGCGTTCAGCAATCCGAGCGAAATGCCTAGCAGCCATAGCGTCGGATTCGACAAGGTAATCATGAGCGTCTGGTACCAAGTAAACTGCGAATCCTTCTTAGTCCGCTGGGCCAGCGTCTCAGGATTTTGATCGATGGATTCCAGCGACGGTTGCTCGCGCACACAAGCCAGCATAAATATGCCAGCGGCAGTCAACAGAATTGCAGGCACATAGAGCGCCGCCCGCCAACCAAACGCTTGGGCAGACTGAGCAGCTACAAAGTACGTCACTCCAAGAGTTACTTGATAGCCCGTGCCGATGATCCCAATGGCTTTGCCTCGCTTGAGAACTGGAATCCAGTTGCCGACGACACGGACCGTCGCGGGCCACCCCAGAGACTGACAAAAACCATTTGTCGCCCACACAAATAGAAGGAAATAGAATCCCGTGCTGAAGCCAAACAATAAATTGAGTGCTGCGGAGCCAAACATGCCCAGCGCCAACAAAATCCGTGGAGAGAACCGTTCTGCCAATTGCCCATTCAACAGTTGTCCTAAACCGTATGCGATTTTTAAGGAAGCCAATATCCAACCTGTCTCTTGGCTGGATAGTCCTAAGCCACCCTCGCTGGTCGCCAAACCCATCCCTGGAACCGCAGCCGATAAATTGGTGCGACAGAAATAGAAAGCGCCATACGTCATCCACAAAGCCCAAACTGTTCCCGACTCACCGGCAGACAGTTTCGTCAAGGGGCTGCGGACCACATGCGAGCTCTCTGGCGCGCGCGAGGGCGTGTAAGGGTTCGAACGATCGCGATTCTCAGAGGAACTCACTGAAGCGGCCCTAAGTTGCAAAACACTCCGAGGAGCAAGTCCACATGTCGACCGCAATAGAATACTGTATCAATGAGCGAACTGGATTCCGCTGCCACACGCTGGACGCTAATTTATGAAGAAAGTCGGCATGATTCAACATCCAGGCGTTAGGGTCACGCGTACAAAATTCAAATTGGTGGGGACAATGTCTTGTGTGCTGCAACATTCACTTTCTGCCAACCTCGAATTACGAACGCTCGACCCCAACTGTGGATTCTCATTTATCAATTACCAGCGTCTTCGTCCAGATCTTGCGCGCTGTTGAGGTCAACGGTAGATTGTTGCATTGGTCAAACGTAGTCCAACGTAGCTCGTCAGCATCGTCATTGTGCGAAAATTCATCTGCATGAGCGAAATAACTTTCCAGGTGAATGCGATATCGAGTTACAGCGTGTCTTATCGTCGTTGCGCGCTGTTCGAGACGAAGAGCAAAGGGGAGCAAGCGGCTGAAATGTTGCTCGATGGTGGCGAGATGCTGTTCATTCAAGTGACTAAATTGTGCGCTGGTGAATAGCTCGGTTACGTCGACTCGTGGAAAGTCCCACAGCCCTTGCCACCATTCTCCTGTCGCACAGCGTCGCATCAAATATTGAGGTTGGCCATCAACGTGCACGCGACGAATGAGAGCACCCACATGACGCATAGTGGTGAACTTACGTTTCGGTGGGGAGATCGGGATTTCGCTCTGAAGGCCGCGAGCGTAGGTTAGGCACAAGTTGTTCAGTGGACATTGCTGACAGTCGGGATTTGTTGGCTTGCACAGCAAACTCCCCATTTCCATCACGGCTTGGTTGACTTCGCCAGCCCCCGAACGTCGTGGTAAAATCCAATTTGCGAATCGCCATAGTTGCTGCTGAGCACCAGTCGACTGGACATCCTCGCGCAATAAGATCAGTCGGCTAAACAACCTCACTGTGTTTGCTTCGAGAATGGGGGCCGAAACGTCGAATGCGAAAGAAGCAATTGCGCCGGCGGTATATCGGCCAATGCCAGGTAGTTCTTGCAATTGATGTACGTCGCTCGGGAATTGGCCACCAAAGTCCGCGACAATTATTTTTGATGCGGCATGTAATTGTCGAGCCCGCCGATAGTAACCTAAGCCTGCCCACAGTTGCAGCACAGCCTGCTCGTCCGCTTGCGCCAAGCTTTCGACATTGGGAAAGCAATCTAGAAATCGATGGTAGTAATCGATGACCGTGGCGACCTGAGTCTGCTGGAGCATCGCTTCACTGATCCAAATCGAATAAGGATCGGAGGTTTCGCGCCAGGGTAAACTGCGACCATGCCGTCGATACCAACGCACGACACTTCTACTAAACGCAGTCTTCCACGAACTCGACAATCGTTCGTTGTGACCAATTAGAAAGTCTTCCATGCTCAGCGGTTTGCATGCGAGGCGGGCATTTCCGTCAACCGGACACTCAATTGATTTCTCTCACCTTTGCGCAAAAAGTGAATTTTTACATATTCGCCTGCACCATAAAATGCCAACTCCGCTCGCAAGTCCTCAAATGATTTGATCGGTTTTTCACCGACCGCAACCAGGCGATCACCAAGCATGATCCCGGCCTCGGCCGCTCCACTGCCTGCCTGAACTGACTGCACGACGGTCGTGTTGGGTGGCATCGTACCAACGCCCAGATAGCCACCTTTGCCAAAGTAAAATGCAAGTCCAGAGAACTTCTTTCGCAAACGGTCCGCACTGGCCAGAGAAAGTTTCGTTCCAAACAGCCGCATCGTTCCCCAAACTGGAATCGTCTCCAGAATATCGACTGCATCGTCGCCCACGTTGACATAGGCAAGTTCGAAGTGATCAAAGTTCTTCATCTGACTCAAGAGTAATAGGCTCTCGGGTTCCAGCTTGACCTCTCGCAGCACTAGTCCCTTAACGTTCGGCATTTGGCAAATTGCTCGTAACAAGCTATCGGTTACCGTAATGTCCTGAAGGTAAACCAAAGTGACATGCTGCAAAAACCGCATGCGCTGGATATCCTCCGGTTTACCATCGAACTCCGCGTTTACCCAAGCAATGCATACCGCTTCGCTTTGTGGGTCATTCAATTTGGCGCCATTGACCATTAACTCGGGATACCCGATGTTCATTCCCAAGTGAGTTAATACCTCAATGGATTGCGCTTCCTGAACATTTGCGATCGACTGTACGGAATTGGTTGCCAGCAGTGCCACCGCCGATGATCCGTTGCGAGCGGTCGCTTCTAGAATTTGCTGCGCGCGAAATCCTAAGGTGCCATCGGGGTTAGTCGCGAAATGGCTGAGAATGGCGATCATCTCAGTTGCGGCGGTAATTTTGCTCGTTAACAATCGCTCCGAAATCAACGGAATCGCAATCCGAGGCTCGCGCCGCAAATACCAGTTAGCCATTTCCCGAGTGCGATAGCTGTTGGAGCTGAGATTTTCGATTTGCAAAACCAAACGCTGGCGAGCTGCTGAGTCGAAACTCTCGGCCACCTCAGTAGGCTCTGGGTGAGCTGCCAAGCTTGATTCGCTGACTCTGCTGAATGTCCTCGGAGCGGTTTCCGTCTGACCGAACGCGACCGAACCAAGTGCTAACAAGCAAACGCACACATAAATCTGCGATGCTCGTTCAAGCGCATTCGGTAACCGACCCACTAACCTATTAACCTGCAATGCACAGTAATAGGTCGCCTCTCTCGATACTTGGGTACACACGATTCTCAGCGGTTCCGCCTCTCTTGTCCTGAACTGATAAAAAGTGAACCGCTGGCGCTAGCCACGGGCGTCGAAGGTCTTCCTATCATTGCGTCGCAACACCCTTCAACCCCCAATGAATTCGCCCATTGATTAGCGATTCCCACGCAACGCCTGCGTCGCCCGTGGCCAGCGCTAACCGTTCACTTCATCATCAGCCCTTGGCCTAATTAGTCCAGCAATCCAGGAATTCTAGCCTACGATAGCACTAATATCCATCAAATGTAATTGGCGTCCGCCATTGTTGTAAGGCGAGTCGATACACACAAGCTTGCCATCGCGACTGAATCGTGGATGAGTGTCGCAGCGCCATCCACCTGTGTAGATGGCCGGCGAATGAAAATGTCCCAAGTCCACGCGTCGCCCTGTTTTAAGATGGTAAAGATGCGGGGTTTGCAGCCGTTTAGTTCCTTGCGGGTATGTGTCGTTCAAAATCGGCGGTTTGATGACAGCATAATTCGAATCTTGCGAGTAAATTTCCAGAAGTTCCCGAGGCGCTAGACCTGAGGCGGGTCTTTGCGTTAGTTCAATTCGATCGGCGTCTGGATCGGCAACGAATGCACGAACACTTCAAAGACGGTGTTGCCCCGCAATGCCGCGAAATGTTCAGGGCCATTGCCGTCTTTTACATGCAATACCGTTCAACGAACGTGGGATAAGCTTCCAGCTTGTCAACCTGTAGCGGAGTTTCGCCATTGCTTGCACAAGATATTGACAAGCTGGAAGCTTATCCCACGTTCGTTGAACGGTATTGCGTTTACATGGACATCGGGCAAGAGTTCCTAGCCGCCGATGGCCGCATTCCCCGCGAGATCATGATCGATGCCCCGCATCCCTCAACTAAAGGCTACGAGATCTGGGCCAAATCCGTGAAGGCCAAATTAACAGAACTGCGCGGGAATTAGGCTACGTGTACCGTTATTGGAATAGTCGCGAAAGCGACGGCAGCCTTGTGCAGATTGTGTGAGCCACCAGCATGCAATCGACGACAATCAACATCTGGTCATGTTTCACAAACTAGATTTCTAACTACATAGAACCGCAGGCTAACGCCATTTCGGCTGACAAATGTGCCGCGGTCCAATTAGGCGAGCGGCAGATGAGAATTTACCAATACAAGTCCGAAGCGCAAGCGAGTGAGAGCCTGGATTGACGTGTGCTCTTTTAACACGTGCTGGTTTGACACACTCGCTTGCGCTTCGGGCTTGTATTGGTAAATTTCCATCTGCCGCTCGCCTTAGCGAAGTACCTTGGTCATGAAGTCTATTGTTTCACGGAAATCGAAATAATTAGTGTGATGGACGCGGTCGTTGACGCCAAAGTTATATTGGTGCGACTTGGCAATGGTGATATTCTTGCCGCCCAGGTCGAGCATGGATGAGGTATCGACGACCAGATCGTGAGGACCGGGAAATATCTTGCCGGTCACCAGGGATTTAGCGCGCGTGGATGCCTCAGTAAAATACTTCCAGAACTCCCAGCCAACATCCTTGGGGCGAAAACTGGAGGTGACGAAATAATAGTTTTCGACCAGCGGCTGGCGATTGCGCAATTCGACCAGTTCGTAGTTGTTCAGCACTCGCGATTGTGCGTCCAGACCCGGGATCAAGGCAATGACCGCGTCAGCGATCGGAGTTTTTGATACCAGCGAAGTAGCTGAACACACCAAGGACATGATGAATTGAGCCACCGACAGATATGGAATGAACATCGATGCCACATCCAAACCCTGGTCGACTACATGGCCGATGTTCGTAAAGTAATCGATGGCTTCGCGGACTCGATTTGGGGCCGCCAGGCTGGTTCCCGACATTGGCGAACCCACGTAGATCACTTTGCCTCGCCGCTCGGGATGTCGGCAAGCCACTTCGTTCCACCAGCGAGAAACCAGACCACCACGACTGTGGCAAACGATGTCGAATTGCTGGGCATCCGGTAACAACGATTCCAATTGCAGCGCATTAATCAATGGGCTGCGAGCCAGAGTTGCGTGATTGAAACACAGCACGGCATCGTAATGGTTGTTGGCCCAGTCAAGAAATGACTCGTTGGCGCCGGGAACTTTCTTGGCCAGCGAGCGAACACAATTCTGGCAATTGCTGAACGTGCCGTGAATGATCAACAAGACGCGATTCCAACTTACGCGATCTCTGGGGAGCGCCACCAATTGTCCTTGCTGGCACAACCACAAACCTTGCTTGGGAGTCAGTTTCTCGTCGAACCAGGACAAGTAGCGATAGACATCAGAAAGCCCGACAGTGTCAAACGTATATTGGTCGACGATCATTTGGCCATCGACTGCAGGGCCGCGACGAGTTGCTCGGCGGCCTCCCTGACGCATGGTTGCGGCCACGCTGCCTGGATGCCAGCGCAGGATTCCTTGCGAATCGACGGTCAGCGTCATGATCGATTCACCTTCGTCGGCCCGCGAACGACGATTCTTACGCAGCGTCGCTGTCGATCTTCTATGCCGGCCGCTGAACGTGGCGCCAGTAACTTCCGACGTAACACCCGCTAGTTCGCCCGAACTGCGCAAGCGACTGCGCAATGCATCCAGTTGCTCGATCGAGAATGTCGGAGCCGCTTTGGGTTGGTTCGCCATTAGTTCATCTCCGGGAGGGGCAGGACATTTTTCCGTCGAGCCTTGATCACATCGATCATGCATTCGAATTCGCGACGGTCGATCAAGTTTTCGCCGCCGGCTTCGATGGCTTCATCCAACTTGCGCTCGCTGGTCAGCCAAACCGATTCGATAGGGACGAGGTGTCCGCGCTGAATAGCATCCAGCATGTGGTCAAAGCCGCTCTTATTTAACATCCACTGATGTTTCTGATCTTGCGCGTCCATGCGGCCGCGTTTCGCGGCAACTGTACCGCCACCGACGGACTCCTGGACCGCTGAATCCCATCCACCCCAAAACTGTTGGTGCGCGATGTCGCTCTGCCAATATCCTGGGAACGCGTGTCCTTTCAACAGAAACACGACCGGATAAATATCGATTTCTTCCAGGCACGCGGCCAGCAATACCGTGAGATCCAGGCAAGTCCCAGTGCGGCTGTCGAGGATCTCACTGGGCGAACGAATGCGTTGAGCGCCAGTCGAATATGTTGGCGGCGGGTTGGTATAAACCAACGCATGATCGTAGGCTAAGGCATCCCAGATCGCTTCGACCTGGTGAGTCACCGCCGACCAAGTATCTTCGTTTGCTGCATCGACCTGTTGATAGCCATCAAATCCAGATGTGTGATCGGAGGTCAATCGCTTGAGCCACAGTTTGGCTCGATCTTTGATTTTTGTTACCGCCAGATCGCGAGGCTGGACGAACGACGGTAACCAATGGCGTTCGTCGTCGGTATCGCTCCACTCGTTGATGGGCAGAATTCTCAGTGGGTAATTCTGATCCAAGATAATCTTGCCTTGACAATCGATGGCGATCTTCAAGGATGTATAGACCGCTTCTCTAAATCGTCTCAACTGGGCACTGATCAACGATAGTGGAAGTTCGGTGCGCAGATCGAGTCCGGCACCGGTCATCGTGAACTTTTTGGATTGTTCGAGATTGAGATCTCCCAGGCTGAGGACCAGGCGTACCTGCAAGCCTTCCAGCCGCTTATTGGTGCGATTATGCAAATAGAACTGATGAAACAAACTGCGTCCATTATGCAATAGCGCGTAATTCACTTCTTTGCGAGGCTCAATCTTCACGGAAAGATGCTGCTCCCAGTCAATACAGTTGTCATCGACTGGCCGAAACGATTCCAACGCAACACTAGGCGACGTTGAGACTTCGAGCGGCGAGTCTGTTTTGGGTTTGCGCGAAGCCTTCGTTGGCAGTAAAGACCGGAGGCTCCACAGCACGATCCCAGCGCCGGCCATCGAAGTGCCTCCGCGCATGATGTTGGTCAGTGCATCGCAGAAAGCATGAGGGCTGTCTTGCGACCTCTTCTGCGCCCACTTCGAATAGAATTCGGCGAAGAAAATCTCCGAGAGAGCATCGTCGATAGTATCCTGAAAGGCAACGACGCTTTCCGCGCCCGCTGCCAACAGCAACGGCGCGATTCGAGGTGCGGAATGAAATAGGTTCAGACCAACCAAGGTTGGCTGGGCAGAGCCCACCGCCATGGCCAATTCGGTTGCGGGGACTTGTACCGCCCGCATTGTCCGAGGAGACCGCAAGTACATGCCGTCATTAAAACGACCGTCTTCCTCACCCAGCAAATCGGAGCCTTGATGGTTGTCTAAACCGGTAATGTGTACGATTAACGGTTTCGCCTTGAGCAAGCGGCGCTTGATATCCTCCAGAGTTGGATTGAAGAGTTCAAACTTGGCCCCTTTCCACTGGCTGTCTACCAGACTCTGAGACACAAGACTCCGTTCGCGCGCGAAGGTAAATTCACTGCCCAGATTGCCCGGTGCCGATTCGATATATGCTAGCGATCGACTCCAATCGTGCTGAGTACTCGCGGAGCGACTTTTTATGCGCAATCGCCGCACCACGACTGGGTTTGGAGCGCCCGGAGATCGCGGGAAAGCGCGGGCGAGCACGAATTCCCACGGCAGGATTCGCGATTCCCAGTTCACCGATTCGTCGCGAAAAGCCACGTCAACTTCGATCAGCCGCGCATCGCGAAACGGCTTCAGTTCCTCGTCGGTAAATCCAAGCTGCCTGACATTAGAGCGCAGGCGTTCACTCATCTTCGCCGCGTCCGCTTGCGACCAGTGACTCCGATTACGAATTAGATAAGACCAACGGACGGCAAATTCTTGGAGCAAGGCTCCCGAATAGACCTTGATCTCGCCACCCTGCTCGGAACGTATCGTCGCTCCCACAGTTCGAACCGTGGATTTGGCCATAATGTTCCTCACTGCCCTCGGCGGATTCTTGCTCGGAAAATCGTCCAGCAGATTTTCGAGGGCTTGCGTATGACATTGGTACTTTAATGGCGGCCAATTCCATTTATCGCCAGACGACATCCCTTGTCAAAATCCGTTTGTCCGTGATGGATTCGGATTAGCGGAGCGCCGGTTATCATTCGAAATTCGTGTCCCACAGACCAGCAGCATGAGTCAAAGCTGGAAAGCGGACAAGAATGATTCTATACCAAGTCCTGTTTTCGGCGCATCCGCGATGACTGGCGATTACAGGCATCGCAGACACCTTGGATGATAAAACGGTGGCTGCGTACTCGAAATCGATGCTGTTTGGCCACTTCATCGCGGAGTTGTATCAATTGTTCGCTTTGAAACTCGAGCAGAGCGTGGCATTTGACGCAATAGAAATGATCGTGCTCGGGATATCCATAATCGTGCTCGTAAACACTGCGCCCGTTCAATTCAAAGCTGCGCAGAAGTCCTGCGTCAACAAATTCTTTCAGCGTACGATAGACAGTTGGGCGACTGACGTAGTTCGCGTGCCCCTTGCGAGGTAATTGGTCAATTAATTGGTCTGCATCGAAGTGCTCGTGTCGGCTGAATACCTGCTCGACTAAGAATCGACGCTGGTCAGTGATGCGCAGCTTGCGACTCTGCAAGTACTCTTCAAAGCGCTCGATTGGCGACTGCGAGACGGTTACCGCATCAAGTTGCGATTGAGTTCCTTCGGTCACGACATGTGCTTTGGTCGATTGACGGCGTGAAAAATATTTGTGAACGGACCAATGCTTGCCGAGGAAATTGACAAGCTGGACGCGCTGGAAGCTTATCCCACCTGCATTGAATCCAATTGTGGCTCAAGCCAATGAGTTAGCCTTGGTAATAGCAGGCAAGCATACCACATGTGCACGCACCTGAAAGGGCCACGGGAGTAATGTCGCGCGCCGTCAAGCTTGCAGATTTAGGCGCAATACCGTTCAACGAACGTGGGATAAGCTTCCAGCTTGTCAACCTGTAGCGGAGTTTCGCCATTGCTTGCACAAGATATTGACAAGCTGGAAGCTTATCCCACGTTCGTTGAACGGTATTGGCGAATTTCCAACTGCCGCTCGCCTTACTATCGCAGATATTCAGTATTGCCGCCGCAGACCTACAGAATTGACACCGTGGGCATGCGGAACGCTAGTCCATTGCTCAATCAGGCGAATGCATCCAACACTTTGTCCAGCGCCGCCGACAGTTTTTCGGGGGATTCATAGTTTCCAGCAGCAATGGATTGCCGGATGGCGTCGACTCGTTCCCAGCGAATTCCACCAAACTGGAGCACAGTCGCTGATTCCTGCCCAATGGCTTGGGCTTCGGCGGAAAGGTCCAGTTGGTCTGCGGATTGTGCCCCAACAGGCGCTGCCGATTGGCTGGCTGCAGGACCTGTGCGCTGCAAAGCACCAACGGACTGAACGGAACCAAATTGTTGCAAACCATTAATTTGCATGAACTTACGTCTCCCCTGCGATCTATTTCAATGTTAGTGGACAGGCTTTCAGGGTGCTATACTACACGCCAGAAAAGGTAGATAGGCGTCGCATTCCTTGTCGGAAACAGGCGCTGTCCATAACCGCTGAGGGTGACTTCGCGAACGCTACTAGCAGCGTAGATGGATATCGTCGGTCGCCTCGTGGGTTGTGAAAGCATCCTGCAAAATTCCGCCATTAGGGACAGTACCAAGGGTAACATGCTGGGTATCTTTAGTGACTGCCCCGAACTTCCCGTGCGAAGACTCCTTTCGCTATGGACTCCTACTCGACAAACTGTCACCATTCGATTTCCTGCAATCGCGCCTTTACGCGAGCCTCCAAATCCATGGAATTCGCTGGGAGCAGATAAGAGGAAGCGTTTGTCGGACCGGGCAAGTATATCGAGTCGCGATCCACAAGACCATCCCAAAGTTTCATGCTAGCACTTCCCACAACCCAATAGCCGCCGATGCGTTTTTGTCTTGTTAGCACTCAGCCTGATTGGGGTGGTGGCGAAAAACTCCTGTGGTCACTACGAGGAGCACTGCGAGCTATCGGCCACGATGTAGGTTGGATCGTTCGCCGCAATAATCCACTGCACTCAAGAGTGACGCTAGCGCACGACCGATTGCTGGCCAGCCCTACCAGTCGCGGTGCTCGGCCAAGCGATTGGCTGACGTCGCTGTACGCACTGCGAAATTGGTCCCCAGATGTCCTCATCATGAATGATTCACACGCGATCTCTCTGGGTGGCACAATTAGTCTGCTAGCGAAAAGGCGGCGTCCACTGCGCGTGGCGTTCAAGCATACGGTTTTTCCAGTGCGAAGTGGCTTGCGCATTCGTTACTTATCTGACTTGTTGGTATGTGTCTCGCAAGCAGTCCAACAAGTGGCAGTTGCCGGCGGAGTTCCGCTCGCCAAAACCGCGGTTATTTATGGCGGCTGCGAACCACCGCGCGCGGACCCTCAAGCGCGAGACTGGGCAAATCAACAGTTCGGCATCGAACCGGAAAAATTCCTGATCGTCAGCGTGGGTAATTTGTTGTCGTGCAAGGGACATGCAGATCTCATTGAAGCAGCCAGAGTAATACGAGAATCTGGATTATCTCCGCACATCTTGATTGCCGGCGAGGGAGAGCTGCGGTCGGTGTTAACGCGGATGATTCAAGAACGGGGATTGGGCCAGCACGTCCAACTGCTTGGTTTTCGCGACGATGCCGAACGCATTCTTGCGGCCAGTGACTTGGTAGTCCAACCGTCCCATGCC
>SYJV01000221.1 GCA_005798335.1 Planctomycetaceae bacterium
AAAAAGTGGCGCTGTCCAATTAGAATCTCGAATGGCCATCAGCTTCGATTCAAATCCCACCTATTGATCTTCAGTCCAAAACTTAAAGTATGCCAAAACCGCAGTTCAACTTAATCGCAATACTTGCATCGAACAACATCGCCGTCGGTTGCGTTTTCTGGTTAGCCTGGGTCGTTTTTTTGGCTGGAATCGGTGGTCAGCGACCGCTGGCCCGGGCTCAAGAAAAGAAAATGGATTTTGCTCATGACGTCGTACCAATACTCAAGCAACATTGTGTGAAGTGCCACGCGGGTGAGAGTAAAAAAGGAGGTTTTGCGTTTAACACCCGTCAGGAGTTAATGCACGGTGGTGAAAGCGGCCCTGCGGTCGTGGCCGGGCAGAGTTCAGCCAGTGAGTTGATCGCGCGCATCGAATCGAAGGATGACGACCTGCGCATGCCGCCAGAGGGCGCTGCTTTGAGTGCCGCCCATGTGCGTGTTTTGCGAAACTGGATCGATGCGGGAATACCGTGGGACGAGGGTTTCGCGTTCAAACTAGCTGCCTACGAACCACCTTTAAAGCCGCGCCGGCCTACGTTGCCCGATTCTGTGGCGGGACGCGAGAACCCAATCGATCGGATACTCGATCGGCAACTCGCGACCGATCGCATCGAGTTTCCAAAACCGATTTCCGACGAAACATTTCTGCGCCGCGCCTATTTGGATCTCATCGGTTTGCTGCCCACACCCGGTCAAAAACAAACTTTCCTGGCTGACTCGAATCCCCGCAAACGACAGCTACTGATTCGTGATTTGCTGGCAAATGAAACGGCGTATGCCGAGCATTGGCTAAACTTCTGGAACGACCTGCTGCGCAACGATTACGGCGGAACGGGATTTATTACCGGCGGGCGCACTCAGATCAGTCGCTGGTTGTACAAATCGCTGATTGACAATAAACCCTACGATCAATTCGCACGCGAATTGCTAGCGCCTTCGGCGGACTCGGCTGGATTCAGCAATGGCATTCGTTGGCGCGGCACTGTCAGCGCGGGTCAAACGGTCGAGATCCAGTTCGCGCAGTCAGTTGGGCAGTCGTTTCTGGGCATCAATCTCAAATGTGCTTCGTGCCACGACAGCTTTATCGATCGGTGGAAATTGGACGACGCATACGGCCTCGCTGCGATTTACTCGACAGCGCCTATGGATATCCACCGTTGCGACAAGTCGGTCGGCAAAACTGCAGCTCCGAGCTGGCTGTTTCCTGAATTGGGACAAATCGATGGCAAAGCAACTCAACCAGAACGCTTAAAGCAACTCGCTGTTCTGATGACCCATCCAGAGAATGGACGATTCACGCGCACGATCGTCAATCGATTATGGCATAGGTTGATGGGACACGGTATCGTTCACCCGGTCGATGCGATGCAAACGGCACCTTGGAACGCGGACTTGCTCGATTTTCTAGCTGTGGACTTTGCAGATCACCACTATGATTTGAAACATACCCTGGCCCAAATCTGTAATTCCGCCGCTTATCAATCTCAAGCCGAAGTGATCCCACCGGAAGACATTGACAATCAGTTCGTTTTTCGTGGTCCGCGAGCCAAACGATTAACGGCAGAACAGTTCGTTGATTCCGTCTGGCAGATTACAGGCACCGCGCCCACGAAGATGGACGCCGATCTTCTGCGAGGCAAGGTTGACGATCAAGCCGCCGCGAAGATCGAACTCGTGGGTAAGTGGATTTGGTCGCGAGCCAACTCGTCCGATGATGGCGCCAACGCGAACGAAACGATTTCGATTCGCAGGTCATTTCCTTTACAAACAATGCCCAGTCGCGCTAGTCTAGTAGTGACCTGCGACAACTCATACACTTTGTACATCAACGGTGCCAAGGTAGCGGCCAACGACGACTGGGAAAACGTAGTGGGCTTGAACGTTGAATCACGTTTGAAGGTTGGCAACAACGAGATACTCATCGTCGCCAAGAACGGAGGCGACAAACCCAACCCCGCTGCCGCTTTCTGTGAATGCAAACTGATCGACAAGGATGGACAGGTCGAAACAATCGCGACTGATGACGCCTGGCAGTGGACTGCTGCGACTCCTAACCCAAATGGCAAATTCAAATCAGAGCCGGATGATTGGCAGCCCGCCGTCGTGGTTAATCGACAGCAAGTGTGGTCGCGCATCACGAATCGAATTCGATCGGGGCTGGCCCACGCCAGTTCGTCCGAAATGCCTATGGTGCGTGCCTCGCTAGTCAAGAGCGACTTCTTGCAACGCACGCTTGGGCGACCGAACCGAGACCAAATCGTCACGATGCGCCCCAATGAACTGTCGTCATTGGAAGCGCTCGACTTGAATAACGAGAAGACCTTGTCTGAATACCTGGAACGCGGCTCAAGGCACATTCGCGAAACTCGCGGCAGTTCGGTTGAACAAGTTGTTCCATGGATCATTAATTTTGCCCTTTCACGTGAGCCCACCGATTACGAACTGAGCATCGCTCGCGACTTGTGTGGCGCAGAAATGACACAGCAATCCGTGCAAGACTTCCTGTGGGCGGTCATGATGCAGCCCGAATTCCAATTGGTTCGTTAACGCTTCGCAAATCCATCGGTTACTAGAATCGATAATTAATAGGTATCCAACTCATGTTTCCTGAACTTGATCCTTCGCTACCTAAATCAGAAGTGCGCCGACATTTTCTCAAGTCGCTCGCAGCCGCATCTACCGCAACTTTGGCGATGGGCGAGCCCAAGCTGGCAACGTCGGCGCAGGGTCAGCCAATTGAACATCCCAAGGCGACAGCGGACGCTTGTATCTTGCTGTGGATGGCCGGTGGCATGGCGGCGCCGGATACTTTCGACCCAAAGCGGTATGTCCCGTTCGAAGTTGGCGTGCCTATTAAGGAAGTTGAGAGCACGTTTCCGCAGATCGATACCGTTGTCGACAACATCAAAATTACTCAGGGCCTGGAACAGGTTGCTCAAGTGATCGATCGCGGTACGCTGATTCGCTCGCACGTGCTTCCGGACCTGGGCAGCATTCTGCATTCGCGACATCAGTACCATTGGCATACCGGTTACGTCCCGCCGCAAACGGTCGCGTGTCCACATATTGGTTCGTGGATGGCTCGCGTGCTGGGACCTCGCAATCCGGTAATTCCACCCTTCATCACGATTGGCCAGCGGCTCGAGGGAGTGGGCGAATCTGAAGAATTGAAAGCGTTTACGACGGCGGGGTTCTTTGGCAGCCAGTTTGGTCCGATGGTATTGCCCTATCCCGAAGATGCCGCGCAATCGGTCCGACCTCCCAAGGGAATGGAATCGGGCCGATTCGAGAATCGCTACAAGCTGTTTCAGAGACTGATCGATCGCAATCCCCAGCGCGAATACATGAGCGACTTTCATCAGCAATCGATGCTGCGCTCCATGGATAATGCCTACCGACTGTTGAGTTCTCAGGACCGTGCCGCATTCGATATTTCGCAGGAACCTAAAAACAGTGCCCAGCGCTACAGCAGCAGCCAATTCGGAAAAGGTTGCCTGCTGGCACGTCGCTTGGTAGAGGCTGGTGCTCGGTTTGTCGAGGTGACCACGGAGTACGTTCCGTTCCTGAACTGGGACACTCATGCCAATGGACACGAAACGCTGACGAGGATGAAAAATGAAATCGATCAACCGATCGCACAACTGATTCGCGATTTGGAACAGCGCAAGTTGCTCGACCGAACTCTGGTGGTAATTGCCAGCGAATTCAGCCGCGACATGATTATGGAAGGAAAACCCGGCTCCACCGCTAACGATCAGACGACTTTTCCAGTCGACAAGCTGCTCGAAAAGAAACACTACGGCCAGCACCGCCACTTTACTGGCGCATCCTGTGTAGTGATGTTTGGCGGCGGTATCAAACGAGGAGTAGTGTATGGTGCGTCGGCGAAAGAACGCCCCTTTGTTGCAGTCGAGAATCCAATCTCAGTTACCGATCTGCATGCAACGATTCTGACGGCGATGGGAATCAGTCCGAAAACCACGTTCGACATCGAAGGTCGCCCGTTCTATCCAACCGAAGATGGCAAGGGTGTTTCGGTAACAGAACTTTTCGCGTAGTTCGTGGGAAAATCATCGGCCGCGAAGTGGTGAGTTACCGGTCGATTCCCTGTCATTTCGCTCGAAATTTCAAACAAGGAAATTATTTTGGGCAGCCGATAAGGCAGAAAGATGATGGACAAACCCAGGATGCGCATGGTTCTATTCCATCTGCTTTCGGGAATTTCTGCCTGCTAACGTATTGTCTTCGAACTTATTGAATTCTAACCGCGCCGGAATCCGCGTTCCAAATCGCAAACCCATGTGGATTTTATTCTTACACCAGAATTTCCCCGCTCAGTTTGGACAAATTGCCGCGCATCTGGCCAAGAATCTGGGATATCGATGCACGTTTGTGAGCCAGCAGGAGATCGCCGACTCGGCTGAGATTCAGCAAATACGCTTCCAGACGGATCGCGGGGCTACCAAAGATACCCATCATTGCAGCCGGACGTTTGAGAACCAGATTTGGCGCTCACATGCTGTCTTCGAGACTCTACGTAGTCGTGCGGACATTCGGCCCGACCTAATCGTCGCTCATTCTGGATTCGTGTCGCCGTTGTACCTTCGCGAGCTGTTTCCATCCGTGCCGCAAATCAGCTATTTCGAGTTTTTTTATCACGCGCACGACAGCGATTTGGATTTCCGCCACGACCTTCCGCCTGTACCGCAAATCGATTTACTGCGAGCCCGCACACGCAACGCGATGTTGTTGCTCGATCTGGAAAACTGTGATGCTGGATACTCGCCGACCGAATTTCAGCGGTCGCAGCTCCCAGCCTGCTACCAACCGAAGCTGACAACTATTTTCGACGGCATCGATACCCAATTCTGGAAGCCTATCGAGACTCCCAAGCGGCGATATGGCCACGTCGAACTGGCCGAAGGGCAGCGCGTTGTGACCTATGTCAGTCGCGGATTTGAGTCCATTCGCGGTGGAGATATTTTCTTGCAAGTTGCCGACAGAATCTGTCGCGCTCGCAACGACGTGCAAGTCGTCGTCGTAGGCGAAGATCGAATTGCCTACGGTGGCGACTCGCGCTTTACCGGTGGCAAAACGTTTCGGCAGTGGGCGATCGATCGTTACCAGCCCGACTTATCGCGCATTCATTTCATCGGCCGTTTGCCACCCAGTCAACTAGTCCACTTACTGTCTCTGTCCGATCTGCATATGTACTGGACCGTTCCGTTTGTACTGAGTTGGTCGCTGCTCAATGCGCTCAGTTGCAAGTGCTTGTTATTGGCTAGCGATACAGCTCCGGTTCGCGAAGTTGTGCAGCATCAGCACAGCGGAATGCTGATAGATTTTTTCGACATCGATGCCTGGGTCGACCGGGCGCTGCAGGTACTCGACCATCCCAACGATTTTGCCACACTGCGCACCAGCGCTCGCGCGACGATCGAAAACAAGTATTCACTCCCCGTTTGTTCGCAGCAGATGGTCCAGCTCTATCAGCAGGTTGCAAATCTACCTCGCCACAGCAATTAACGACTGGCTAAACCAAGACAGCACTAACGATTTCCTGCGCCTCTGTCGCTCGCCATTGCGTCGATTTGGCATCAGTTATATCCAACAATACTGCTGCATGCTCGTCAGATAGCCAGGTTGTTGGAGTGCAAGCGAACCTGAATATTGTACGACTTGAGACAACAGTCCCTTTCTTCTCACGCTGGATTTACTTGGACATCGATTCAGGTTCTATCAACGTTTGGTAGAAGGATGTGGCGCCAGCTCGGTTGCCTGTCGATTGTTCGTGGGACCAAACGCTGGCGCCCTGATAGCGAACCTCGGCTTGTCGACCGGTAAAACGAAGTGGCGAATAGAACCAAACGTCTTTATCACCCTCGCGGCGAGCCTCCAGGGCCAGCAACACTTCGGGATTGGTTGTTCGAGCGAACACGAAAATGGCGCCGTCGACGATTCCTTTATCGGGCTGTGCGTAACGAAAGATCGGCTGCGGTAGTAGCCTAAGTTCTTGACGGCCCGAACTTCGGTCCGTAATGGACGCTGAAAACGATTTCAACATCGCACGCATTTGAGTCAATCGCAAAGGCACTGACTTTGACGGTGGCTGTACCTCGTTCAACGGTTGAAAACTCGCGGCCGATTCTCTCGATTTCCAGAGCAACGACTCCCCACGCGTTACGACCAGTGGCTTTGCTGATAGCGCCAGAAACTCTGCCCAAATTCGACCCGACGCACCCAAGTGCATGGCCGTAACCGCACCAGGCGTCCCGTCATGAGTAAAGACAAACACGGCGCCATCCGGAATCTTTGGACCCGCTGCCGACTGAACTGAATCGGAGTATCGCAGCACCGGTGGCATGACCAACTTCAATTCACCGTCCTCCGATTCTGTCGGCCTGATCGCAAAGGCCTGCATTGTTTTCGTGACTTGCTCGAACTTGGCCGCCCGCTCTTGCTCGTCATCCTTCGCGGATTCTTGAGCCAGCAGGCTGGTCGCCGGCATCTGAAAAACTATCCATATCGACATACAAAGGAAGAGCGTTCGTAGTATCAACATTGCAGACCCTCAATAAATTTTGATTACCAATCGTCAAAGTTTTCTGCATAGTGGCGGTAAATCGCTGGGCTACTTCGAACTCTCTGTTGCCTCTGGTTCAATCAACGCTTGATAGAAGGACGTGCCTTTGCTTCGGTCGCCAACGGATTGGCCGTGCGACCAAACGCTTGTGCCCTGATAGTAAACTTCGG
>SYJV01000001.1 GCA_005798335.1 Planctomycetaceae bacterium
GACCAACCCCTAGGCCACTGGCAACGGGAGAGGAAGAAGGTAGGTTGCTATCAGGGCGTTGGGTGAATGCAAGTGATTTGGAAAAGGGCGACGTACTGCACAGCTCTAGCGGACAGCAAGTGACGATTACTTCGGTATCGACTCGGAGAGTGACTGACCTGGAAGTATGCAATTTAAGTGTGGGAGAGAATCACTTCTACGCCGTCGGGCGTGACAGCGTTCTGGTTCATAACGCAACCTGGTGTAGCGTCTTGACAGACCTGCATCCGGGCTGGGACAAGATTCGTGCAAATTTGGCTAAGAAGTTCGGCGTTGACATTTCGCAAATTCACGGCCATCACATTGTTCAGAAGCAGATAGAAAAAGAATTCTATTTACCGCCTAAGTTGGTTCCAAATGGCAAATTGGTGGGAGATCTTACAGATACGGAGTTCGAAGACTTGATCACCCGTGGCCTGTTGTCCGATCGCGAGCAATCGGCATGGTACATTGGCAAGTCGCAGGAATTGCTGCGAAAGGCGGATGTCGAAATTTATTCGCCGCAAGAATCCGGAAAAACCACCGTCGAGTTATTGAACCTCTTGAAAGAACATCTGAAAGAACCCAAACCTGGCAAGTCAGGAGCTAATTTAACTCTTGCCTTAAATGATACTGATAACGTTCATACTCCGGAAACGCAACGAGCGGTCTACAAATTACTCAAGGCGGTTGAAGGCAATCAAGCAAATACGGAACGCGTTCTAAGAGAAATCGGTGATATTTTCAGGCAAGGGCGGGTGCCACGTGCTAACGCACAGGGATGGGATTACACCTCGATTAATGGGCAGCCAGTCAAATGACAAATTTAAATACCGTCACAGATGGCGAGATGGACTCAATCCTGAAAGCCGGTAACATCAACGAGCTTCAGGCAGCTATAGATCGAGATAAGACGTTGGTGCAACGAGGTTGGCGCAACGGCACTCGCTCTTGGATACAGATGGCCTGCAATCATTCTTCGTATGAATCCACAATTCCGGTTTTGCTTGAGTTAGGCGCAGACATTGATGCAGGTGATGTCACACGGCCTCGTAACAACGCTTTGTACAGTGCGGTGGTGGACTGCGATATTGATCAAGTTAAGTTTTTGCTTGAGCGTGGCGCAAGTCCTCAAATGAAGCCAGACCTAGTTTGGTCTGCAGTCGTTGCGATGAAGAACCAGCTTGAACTTGTCAAGCTTCTTGATCAATACGGAGCAGACATTCACTGCGTACTTGAAGGCGGTTTTTCGGGTCGCTATGGCAACCCACTCAGTCTTGCGAAAGACTACGGCTTGGATGATGTTGTTAGGTACCTTGAATCGCGCGGCTGCATAATTCCTCCACGTGACGAGGTGGAAGACGAGGAACCCATCGTAGCTTCGCTCGCTCCGTCGCAGCACATTATCGATCACTTTGCGAAAACGATCGGAGCACCGGAGCAACTTTCACTGATTCAAATTGTTCCGACTGGGATTCCGATTGCGATTCACGCGATCCCTGCGAATGAGCATCATCGATTTGTAACGCTGTTCACAACTGGAATGTCGGAATACCCGATGAAAGTTCCCGCCGGTGCAGAGGAATATGCCCGAGCTGAACTATACATTCAGCTTCCAGCCGATTGGAAATACCGTGAATACGCAGATCCCAACTGGGGTTGGCCCCAGCAGTGGTTGCGCAGCATGGCTCAATATCCGCAGCAGCACGGAACTTGGCTAGGCGGACCAGTGACACTGGTTGCCAACGAGGAACCACCTCGACCATTGGCTCCCAACACCAAGTTCACGACATTGCTACTGCTTGCAGACCAATCACTCACCGCGGACGACGGCAAGAAGATATGGCTGTACCGCATGACGCCACTGTATACCGAAGAGCGACAGCTTGAAATCGACCACGGCATCCCTGCGCTACTCAACGCCTTCGACGCTCACGACGTCCCCATGATTGTCGACATGAATCGCAAGAACGTGGCCCTGCGATAGTAGCCCGCCTGAGCAACCTCGCTATCGATCCTTGACAATTTGGTAGTTAAGCGAAGCACCTGTTTCGCTTGGCGATGATCGAGATGGGCCGTGTATTTCAGTGGTTGCCTCGCCCGATCAATCGTCCTCCGAGGTTGCCTTGCAGCGCGTTAGCGACCAAGGGGAACTCGCTGATGAAGCAGAGCAGCTTTCTGCCGAAGAGATTGAGAAGGCAAAGCAGATTGCGGTCCAAGCGTTTGCTCAGGAGATGCTGCTGAAAGCAACTGAGAATTCGAGCCCTGAGATCGTGCAGGTCATCATCGACCGCTACAAAGACAATGCGGATCTTCAGAACGCACTCATCATGATGCTGCAAAATTACCAAGTGGTGGCAGCAGATGCTTGGTGGAATGACTACTGGATCGATCACGACAATCGAAAGTTTTATGTTTCCGCTACGAAGTACTTTGGTACGCGTAGTGCCGAGAGCATCGTCGGCGAGTTAGCAGGGGCTGTCCGTGACGATGCGGAATTCTACAAGATGTTTGGACTTTGGGAATTATGGGAGGGCATGAGCAGCCGGATAGGATTTGGAATCGTCGAGACCGTCGGTGGCGGGCTGTCGGTAGTGGGTGGAGTGTTACTAGCCGTAGCTCCTGAACCGACGATGCTTACCAAGGCTGGCGGCGGAATGGCCGTGACATTCGGCGCTAATTCCGTTGTCTCGGGAGTTTCTTCGTTCGGCGGCCGCGAAAGTCGGAGTTAGCTTGCCGGAACTCGCCCAGGGATTGTTTGAACGTGAGAGCACAGAGATAACCGAGTGACCGACAGAGTATCGAGGTTGATTTTACCCGGCACCAATTTGGAGTGAGTCTTAATCGGCTTGTATCAATCGCCAGTCTCAGCTCAGGCACTTGCCGAGTGATTGTTTCCATACGTATTCGCGGCGCCAGCCTCCGGGAGAACCGAACGATCTCAGGTTGTGTACTCGGAATTAAAGCGTACGTAATCGAGCGTCAGGTCGCTAGTCCAATGGCGACATTCTCCTGGGCCGTCGCCTACCGTGAGTAACACGTGGGTGAGATGGTTGTCGCGAATCGCTTGACTGGCAAGTTTGGCATCGAATGCTACCGGCTCGCCGTTGCGAAATAGCTCGATTGAATTTAGTTTCAGCGCCAATTTGGCGGCGTCGATGGGTACTCCGGCGTAGCCTGCTGCTGATACGATGCGTCCCCAGTTGGGATCGCAGCCGAATACTGCGGATTTTACTAGATTGCTGCCGGCTACTGTGTGAGCAATCTGGCGCGCGTCGGCGTCGGTTCGAGCGCCGCGCACGTCGATTTCGATCAAATGCGTGGCTCCTTCGCCGTCGGCGGGAATCTGTTTCGCCAATTCGATACACATCTGCTCAAGATGCGATGCGAATATCGCTTCAGCCTGTGCGTCCAACGGACTGCCGCCAGCTTGGCCGTTGGCTAGCAGCAGCATCGTATCGTTCGTGCTGGTGTGCCCTTCCACGCTGATATTATTAAACGACTTATTGGCGGCGGCGTGGAGCAATTTCTGTGCTTGGTCGGCGGTCAATGGAGCATCCGTCAATACGCAACAGAGCATCGTCGACATGTTGGGACCGATCATGCCGGCACCTTTGGCCATGCCCGCTATGTTGATCGTTCGACCCGAGTGTTCATAGCGGCGAGTCGTCACTTTGCGAGCTGCATCGGTGGTCATAATTCCGTCGGCTGCGTCGAGAAACGCGGCTTGACCGTAGCCCAGTTGCTGAGCGGCTGAGTGAATTCCGGAATCAATTTTGTCCATGGGCAGGAACCGACCGATGACTCCTGTGCTCATCACCAAAGCTCGCTCGGCAGCAATCGAGTCAACGGGTGACGAGGCGGCAGCGGCAGCGATCTGACACATGCGGACAGCGTCGGCGTCGCCGCGAGTACCGGTGCACGCGTTGGCGTTACCGCTGTTGACGACCACAACTCGCGCGGCGCTAGTTGGAGTTCGTTTGCGGTCTAGCAATACGGGTGCGGCGACTACTTGGTTCTGGGTGTAGACGCCAGCCGCTGAAGCTGGGACATCGGATACAATTAGAGTCACATCTTTGACGCCGGGACGCGACTTGATACCTGCCGCGACACCTGCGAACCGAAATCCTTTGGGCAAATAATATTCCACTGTGCTATTAAGCTCCCAATCCGCTGGTCTCGTTTAATCCAAACATAACGTTCATACATTGCACGGCTGCCCCCGACGCACCTTTGATGAGGTTGTCCAGCGCCGACACGATGATAATCCACGGTCCATTTTCGCGAACCGTAATGTCGCAATAATTTGTATGGGCAACATACTTGGTTGCTGGCAAGTGCCCGACGATCCGTACGAATGGCTCGTTCGCATAAAAATTGCTGAGGCACTCGCGAACTTGGTTAGCGGTCACGCGATCCTTTGGGCGTACGTAGATAGTTGATAGTATGCCGCGATCCATCGGGATCAGGTGCGGGGTGAAAACCAGCTCGGCATTCACTCCCGAGAATCGATGAACGATATCGATAATCTCTGGCTGATGTCGATGAGTTCCCACGCTGTAGGCCGAGAAAGATTCGTTGACTTCTGAAAAGAGATTTCCCAGCTTAGGTGTGCGACCAGCGCCACTGACACCGCTCTTAGAGTCAACAATGATTCCCGCCGGATCGATCAGTCCTGCTTTTAACAATGGCGCCAGCGGCAAGATTGCACTGGTCGGGTAACAACCGGGATTGGCAACCAGTTGTGCATTAACCAAAGCCGATCGAAATAATTCCGGCAACCCGTACGGAACTTGTCCTAACCTACCTGGATCTGGATGGTGGTCGCCGTACCATTTTTCGTACAGAGCTGGCGTGCTGAGTCGGTAATCGGCACTGAGATCGACCACTTTGCAGCCAGATTGCAATAAACGCGCTACGATCGGTGCCGAAGCTCCGTGCGGCAAGCAACAAAAAGCGACATCGCAACGCTGGGCGAGCTGTTCGGGTTGTAGGTCCTCGACGACCGTATTGAGTCGTTCGGCCAAGACCGGATGCATGTCGCAAATCGAACTACCGTCGCTCTGCCGACTTGTGGTCGCGGTCACTTGCGCGCTAGGATGTCGCAGCAAAATCTTGACTGCTTCGATTGCCGTGTATCCCGAGCAGCCGACAATTCCGACTCTAACCGTTGATTGTGCCATTCGTCTGCCCTAAAACCTTGAACCATCGGTCAAGCCACACCAATGGCTTCTCTGTTCCGATCACTTCTATTAGGCGAGCGGCAGATGGGAATTTACCAATACAAGCCCGA
>SYJV01000222.1 GCA_005798335.1 Planctomycetaceae bacterium
AAGCGATCCATCACGGACAGCTCTGGCGTTACGGAATCTTATTTGTCCGAAGCAGTCGAGCAACTCGAGAATTCGCTGAAGCAAACTCGAGAATCGATCTCCGAACAGGTTCCCGCTGAAATCCGATTGCTGATCGAAGAGGCTCTCGACAAGCGATCCAGCACGGACAGCTCTGGCGTTACCGAATCTTGTTTCTCCGCAGCTATCGAGCAACTCGAAAAGTCGCTGAAGCAAACACGAGAATCGATCACCGAACAGGTTCCCACCGAGATTCGATTGCTGATCGAAGAATTCTTCGACATGCAGGCGACTGCTGATTTGCCTGCCGTGGTTGAGTCGCGAATTGCCGAAGGAGTGAAGCAGCTCGAGACGCTGCTGAATCAGACCGGCGATTCTATCGTCAAGCAGCTCCCCGCAAGCGGCGCCGCCGATCTGCAGCTTGCTCAAGTTGCGGAGCTGATGGAGTCGCTACGGCAACGTCAAGTCGAAGTTGATGCCCAGCGGCTGGAATCTACTGAACGCATGAATGCTGCCGAGAGATTATTTGACCGCACGGTGTTGCAACGCAAGTCGGTGGCGCGCAGCCTGAGGTTGAAGCAAAGGCTGGTGCGCAGCGAAGCCGAACGGATCAAGCAAGTGAGTTTGCATCGCGAAGATTCCAGCGATAGCGAACGATTGCAAGCGTTGCTCGACAAATCGACTGAGGAAATCAACCACCTGCGGTCGGCGGTCGCGGATGCGAAATCTCGAATCGACAGCCTTAGCACCGAATTGGCCAGCGCCAAGAAATCGTCCAGTCTTGCTCAAGCGGCGGCAGAGAAGAGTAAGGCCGAAGTTTCCGTACTGCAATCGCAGCTAGCCGACTGCGAGGCACTGCTCGAAGAATCGATCGAGGGCTCGACAACCAATCCGCGACGACCTGCGCGCGACTCGGAATTGGAAAAGAAGTTAGCGGCGTCTATTTTGGCTCAGGAGAGACTGGAAAGCCAGTTGGCCGAAGCGCATCAAACACTGCTGGAAGAACGCAACGGCGAGCCGTCGCATGAAGAATCAGTATTGATCGGCCAACTCAAGCATGAAGTGGCCGAACTACAGGACTTACTGGCGCAAGCGCGGCGAGCTGGAAGCGACGACGTCGCTCAATCCCAATTGCAAACCGAACTTCGGCGAGCAGAGGTCGAGCTGCTCGATCTTCGTTCGCAGAACTCCGACTTGGCTTCTCAAGTTGCCAAGCTACGAGTCTGTGTCCGACAGAACCATGGCCCGCAACCTCATTTGGCTGGCGAAAATCTCTCGTGGGAAGATCGCAAGAAACTGATGTTGCAGCAACTGGAGGCCGAATGTGACGACGATACGCCCCAATCGCTGGAAAAGCGATCTGAGGTGGAGGCGATTATCGAAAAGACCGAAGCAGAAATTAACCGACGCGATCGCGAGATTTCTGAACTGCGCGCACTGCTCGAAGAACAATCTCATGCGCGCGATGGTATTGCCATCGGTGCCGCTGCGATTGCCGAGCTGATTGAATCAGACGAGCTCGTTCAACTAGAGCGTGAAAAATTGCGCAACATTCAGCAAGAATGGGAACAAAAACTACGACAAGCAGAAATCGAGTTTTCGATGGAACGCGCACGATTAGGGCGCGAACGAGCTCAATTGGAAGAAAGAGTGCGCTCGCTCGAGGCATCCCTTCCCGCCGCAACCACCAAAGCAGACACTGAAAAGCAGGAAAAGCCCAGTGGTCGCCGCTGGCTAGATCGGCTTGGATTGAAAGACGACAAGTAATCGACATTTGGCCGGGTTCAACACGCGTCAATTGCTAGATTCGTCTCGAACTAAGTTGTGCGGCTTGCAAAGCTCCCCGTAGTAATCCGGACATCGATCAGCCATGCGATCGATAATGTGCTTGCCCGGTACTCGCACTAATCTTTTGTTGCGAACGATATGCGGCATCACGCTCCCTTGTACCACGCATTCCGAGTCGGGCGTACCCGCCGACGGTGCTCGCCCAGTCGGTAGACAGAATTTGCTGGTACCGATGAACGTGAATCCGCGTTCAGTTCCGACGCGATTGACGGACATGAAGTAGACATGGTTCTCCAGTGCCCGCGCGTTAGGAACGTACTCCGCGAATGTCTCCGCGCCGGGTGGCCAATTCGTTGGTAAGACGATCAAGTCGGCCCCTTGGACCGCCATGATGCGCGGCGCTTCGGGGAACGATCCATCGTAACAAATGTGCATGCCAATGCGCATCATGCCGAGGTCATATACTTTCCAAGGGTCTGGGCCGCGAGTTGTAAATCGATCGATGCCGAGAAACGGCAAATGGACCTTGCGATAGACGCCGATCACTCCGCTGGGCCCGAGCAATACGCAGCTATTGAACAGATCCTCGCCTGAGCGCTCTAACATTCCTACGACTAAGAATTTGCCTGTCGATTTGGCGGCCTGGACCAATTGGGTAGTGGATGGCCCCGGGATCGATTCAGCAAACTCCCAGCCCTCTTGCTTGCTATCGAAACAGTAGCCCGATACAGCGCACTCTGGGAACACTACCAACCGCGCTGACGTAACTCGCGGGTCATCCAGCCACGCAATCATGCGCTCGACGTTGCCGCGATTGTCTCCGATTTTCACATCCATCTGAACGCCAGCCACCGGAATCTGTAAATCTGTCATAATCGCAATCACCCAACCTGTTGCTTGTCAATTGGAGTACAAGCCCGACGCGCAAGTAACTGTGGAGTGAGTGTGTGCCAAGATCGACTCACTCGCTAGCGCTTCGGGTTTGTATTCGCACATGCCCGCCTAATCGCAATACCGTTCAACGAACGTGGGATAAGCTTCCAGCTTGTCAATATCTTGTGCAAGCCATGGCGAAACTCTGCTACAGGTTGACAAGCTGGAAGCTTATCCCACGTTCGTTGAACGGTATTGCGCCTAATCGTACTGCAGTGGTCCACGCATTGCCCTGCTGGCGATATGATAACGTCAAAGTGCCGAAATGGTAGCAAGTCGACGGAGCATCTTCGATGGCGATCAATCAAGCGCCGGTCTTAAACTATGCTGATTTGAATCACAAGCGTCTGGAGGACGGGGCGATGCCCGGCGCTTGGTGGCATGTGCATCCCGATTCTGATCGCATCGATTGTACGCTTTGTCCTCGAGAATGTAGCCTCAAGCCGGGCGATCGTGGGTTCTGTTTTGTCCGCGAGAACCGCGACGGCAGAATGGTGCTGTCTACCTACGGAAAGAGCACGGGCTTTTGCATTGATCCGATTGAAAAGAAGCCACTCAATCACTTTTTTCCTGGCACCTCGGTTCTGTCGTTCGGGACTGCTGGCTGCAATTTGGGATGCAAGTTCTGTCAAAACTGGGACATATCTAAGTCGCGCGAAGTTGAACGGCTGAGCGCTCGAGCGGAACCGGAAACGATCGCAGTTGCCGCCATGAAGCTGGGTTGCCACAGCGTCGCGTTCACCTACAACGATCCAATCGTGTGGGCGGAATACGCAATCGACTCGGCCAAAGCGTGCCGAGCGCAAGGTGTACGCACGGTGGCGGTGACAGCAGGGTATATTTCTGCGGAGGCTCGTGCTGAGTTCTTTGCCCATATGGACGCTGCGAATGTGGACTTGAAAGCATTTTCCGAGGAGTTCTATCACAAGATTACGTATTCTCACTTGCAGCCAGTTCTCGATACGCTGGTTTACCTGAAACGGGAAACAGACGTTTGGTTCGAAATTACCAACCTCGTGATCCCCGGCGCCAACGATAGTCTGGATGAGCTGCGCAAGATGTGCGGATATTTAGCAGACAACTTGGGTGACGATGTTCCACTTCATTTTTCCGCGTTTCATCCCGATTTTCGAATGCGTGATCGCCCGAATACGCCTCCGGAGACCTTGCGGGCCGCGTATGACATTGCCAGAGCAGCCGGATTGAAGTACGTCTATGTTGGCAACATTCATGATGTCGAGCGGCAAAGCACCTACTGCGGCAGTTGTGGCCAGTTGCTTGTCCAGCGCGATTGGTATCAACTGGGAATTTATCGGTTGAAGTATGATCGCTGCTCGTCGTGCAAAGCCGTGATCCCTGGTAGATTTGGAGATGGGCCCGGTACCTGGGGATCTAAACGACTGCCCGTGCAAATCGAGCGTTTTGCCAAGTCCACGGCGCTGCCAACGACGAACTCTGTGACCGCGAGATCGATCAACCCTAACGTTGTTGAAATGCCTTCGCTTGGGCGTGCTGTAAACTCCGAAATTAACTCTCCGCAAAAGGATGCTGCGATGACTTCTGTCAATTCCAATGTTTCTCGGCCAGCAGTCGCCCCCGCCGTGTTTCACATGCCCAAGCTGAATCAGGCCGAGCGAGCCCAAATTCAAAAAGCTGCCTGTCAATGGACGATCGAGAGCGTGCTGCGACGCCAGTTATCTCCCGCGGAGCAATTGCTCGGAGACCTTGCCAATACGGTGGTCATGGGTGTTTTCGTTACGCTGAAGCGCGGGCATACGTTGCGAGGATGTTGCGGAGTGCTCGCTCGACCGATGCAACTTGGGGTCGCGATCAGTTCGGCGGCATTGCGAACCGCCACCGACGACCAACGCATGTCGCCGATTTCGCCCAGCGAGTTACCGTACCTGGATGTCGGCGTAACTTGGCTGGGCCCAATGGAGCCGATTGATGCTGCGGGAGCCAAGCGCGCGGACGCGATCGAAATTGGTCGGCACGGGATCGTGATTCAATCGGGGCAAGCCAGCGGTTTGCTGTTGCCGTCGGTTGCGACCGAAAATGGTTGGGACGCACCACGATTTCTGCAAGCGGTCTGTCGCAAAGCCGGGTTGCCTACATCGGCTTGGCTCGAATCGAGTGCAGCGATCCTGAGATTTGAAGGCGAATCGGTATCCGAAAAATTGCCTGCCAGTTTATTGACCGACGTTTCCAAGTCGGTGCGACCTCCGCTGACGGAAGAGGAGTTGCAGGGATACTGCAATTTAGCTGGTACAAATATCATGGCCATCGCTCAAGGAGCAACTCCGAATTATTACGCACCTGGGTTGCCCGATATGAACGTCAACGCACTGGTGCTCAGTTTGCAATGGACCGATAAAGCCGGTGATATGCGCCAGGCAAACGCCCTACAGGTCTCCGTGCGTCCAGGAGTGGCGTTGCAATCGACTCTGTTTCAAATGTGCCAAAGTGTGGCTCACATGTTCAATCGCCAGCAGTTTTCGGGCGAGTTGCAACTTGGACTTTCGATTGGCATCGATCCGGCTATGCACGGATATGGCGACTCGGCAGACCTAGAGGGATTCGATGCCAGCCGCCGAGCCCTGTTCGTCTCCGATGCACGCCATTGTGCAATCGCGTTCGATCCGGCTCGTTCAGCGCAAGAATTGCTAGCCAGCCTGCGCCAGAGTTTGCCCATCGGCAGCCGCGATTGTGCGGTACACAGTGTAGATGTGGTAACGACGATGCCGCGATTGCTGGCGATCTCCAGCCCGCAACCGGTACGCGGCAGCGGCTCGCGAATGCCAGCGGTGGCAGGCACATTCTATCCCGCCGAGGATGCCGCGCGACGAGCTTTGGTCGACAGTTTGTGCAAAGGGCCCGAGCCAGAAAAACGTGCGGCAGCCGCGATTATGGTCCCACACGCAGGATTGAAATACAGTGGTCGCGTAGCCGCGGATGGCTGGCGTAACGCCCAACTTCCCGACAGGTTGCTGATTATTTCTCCCAAACATACTGCGGCGGGAGTCAATTGGGCAGTGTGCCCGTTGGATCGCTGGAAAATATCTAGCACGACGTCGATTTCTGGCGATGCGGAGCTAGCGCAAAGAATTGCTGACTGCGTGCCTGGTATGCAGCTTGATGTTGCTGCTCACGAAGGTGAACATGGGATCGAGGTTCAATTGCCGTTGCTGGAAAAAATTGCTCCCAATTCCAAAGTCGTCGGCATCGCGATGCACGGCGGCAGTTGGTCGGAGATTCAATCCGCCGCGAAGTCACTGGCGCAGATGCTGAAAGAAATGGAAAATCCGCCGTTGTTGGTGATTTCGTCCGATATGAACCACTACGCCAGCGACGAAGAGAATCGTCGGCTGGACCGCCTGGCGCTCGATGCCTTTGCATCCGGTGATCCCCAACGCTTGCTCGCCACATGTCGAGAAAATGAAATTAGCATGTGTGGCGTGATTCCGGCGGCTTTGGTTTTGGAAACGCTCCGCGCGCTCGGAAGAGATTTCCATGTCTCCGAAATTTCCTACGCAACCAGCGGCGACGTATCGGGCGACCGATCCCGTGTTGTAGGCTATGCCAGCTCGCTGCTCGTGTGACCACAACCCGGATTTCCCAATGCCGAATCGCTTTCGTCCCTTTGGGCTCTTTCGTCCCTGCGGCACTTGTTCGAAATGTGAGCCTTGATGCCGCAGACGCGAGCGCCACAGTGCATTCAAATCCTACGGAAACTGCATACAATAGCCCCGTTTGATGTTGAGCAGCAGCTTAGATTAGATGATTGCGGATTCTGATGGTGACTCCAACACTTCCCTCGACAGTCAATATAGCGGCCTACAAGTTTGTACCGCTGGACGACTTGCAGCGGCGCCGTGCGGATTTAAAGCGTCTGAGTGCTTCGCTGGAATTAAAGGGGACAATTCTGCTCAGCCCCGAAGGGATCAATCTCTTCATGGCTGGTGGAAGAGAATCAGTCGACCGGTTGGTAGTTTTTTTGCGCTCGGATTGGGGTTTGACGGATTTGGAGGTCAAGGAGAGCCTCTCGTCAAGCCAGCCATTTAATCGCCTGTTGGTCAAAATCAAGCAGGAGATTATTGCCTTCGGTATCGACGGAATCGAGCCAGCCAAATTCACCTCTCCCAAGCTGAAAGCGGCTCAGCTTAGGCAATGGCTCGACGAAGGCCGCCCAGTGCGACTGCTGGACGTGCGCAACGAGTATGAAGTGGATCTGGGGACCTTTCGAGGAGCTGAGCGACTAGGGATAAGCCATTTTCGCAACTTTCCCGAAGCGGTCGGGCGCCTACCGCAAGAGGCCAAGCACCAACCGGTGGTCATGTTCTGTACCGGTGGAATTCGTTGCGAGAAGGCCGGGCCGCTGATGCACGATCTTGGATTCGAAGAAGTCTATCAGCTCGACGGCGGAATTCTGAAGTATTTCGAAGAGTGTGGCGGAGAACACTACGACGGAGCATGTTTCGTCTTCGACGGACGTGTTGCACTCGATCCACAACTGCAACCTACGGGCTTGGTCACCTGCTACGCTTGCCAAGCCGTTCTAAACCACGAAGATTTGCAATCGCCGAAATACCAATTCGGCACATCGTGTCCTTACTGTTTTCGTTCCACGGAACAACGTCAAGCGGATCGGCTGGCTGCCAGAAACGCCATGTTGCGCCGTGTGGCCAACCCGTTGCCGGGGTCGGTTCCGTACGACAATGTGCGAAAAATGCACGTCGCTCGCAAGTATGCCGGAACAACCGTCATGGAGTTCTTGAGCGCCTATCACGCACAAACTCCGCACGAGAGTTGGTGTGATTGGATTAGCGCAGGCGAAATTACGACCGGCGGGCGTACCGTGACCGCAGACGAGATCGTTTCCGAAGGGCAGACGTTGACCCAAATCATGCCGAACACGGTGGAACCCTTTGTAAACGCTGGTATCGATATCGTGTATGAGGACGACAGTCTGGTGATTGTCAACAAGCCCGCTCCTCTGCCCGTACATCCCAGTGGACGATTCAATAGAAATACTCTGCACCACTTGCTCAGCCAAATTTATCGTCCGGAGAAAATACGCTTCGCTCATCGCTTGGACGCCAATACCACGGGGCTGATCATCGTTTGCCGCAAACGAGCAATTGCTAAGTTCATTCAACCTCAATTTGAACAACAGCAAGTCGAGAAAACGTACCTCGCGAAAATCGTCGGCAGCCCGACGTGGGATCGAATTGAATGTACCGCGCCGATTGGCATCGAGCCGACTCGCTTGGGAGGTCGAGAGATTGCCAGCAGCGATGGGCTGGGACAATCAGCTTCTACTGAATTTGCGGTACGTAGGAGGTTCGCCAACAATACGACACTCGTCGAAGCGCGTCCTCGCACCGGTCGAACTCATCAAATCCGGTTGCACTTGAGCCATCTGGGCTATCCGATCGTGGGCGATACTTTGTATCGGCAGACACAGGCATTGATCAATGACGATGATGACGCAGTCCTCGCTCAACCGCTGTGTTTGCACGCTTGGAAGTTGCGGTTCATTCACCCAGAATCTCGACAGCCCGTCGAATTCACCGCATCCTTACCCGCTTGGGTCTGATCGCGAGTTTCCACGAGTCGAAAGTTGCGGCCAATATGGATATTGAGAACGCCATCGAGCTGACAGAATACTTGCGCTCGACAGATCGCATTGGTGCTAATGAAAGAATCTCTGCGCACGTTCTATGTGGCGGCGTATCCAATCGTACCGTGCTCGTCCAGCGGTTCGATGGAACGCAATGGGTCATCAAGCAGGCTCTCGAAAAATTGCGTGTGCAAGTGGATTGGTTCAGTAGCCCCAAACGTATCGAGAGAGAAGCCTTAGGCATGCGCTGGCTAGCCAAGCTTGTGCCCGACTCGGTTGCTCGCTTCGTCTTCGAGGATCCACACAACCACTTATTGGCGATGGAGGCTGTCCCACAACCGTTTTCCACGTGGAAACAAGTGTTGCTCGACGGCCAAATTGAACGCGAACTGGTACAACAGTTTGGTTGGCTGCTTGGGACAATACATCGTCGGTCGGCGGAACTTGCAGATGAGATTCGAACGCTGTTCGATGATCGCCAGTTTTTTGAATCGCTCCGTTTGGAGCCTTACTACGAATACACCAGTAGAGTTGAGCCGCGATCGGAATCGTTTTACCAGGAATTGATCGAGTGTACTCGGCGAACTCGGTTGACTTTGGTGCATGGAGATTACAGCCCGAAGAACATTCTCGTCCACCAGCAACGGTTGATTCTCATCGATCACGAGGTCATCCACTTCGGCGATCCAGCGTTCGATCTGGGCTTCAGTATGGCGCACCTGTTGAGCAAGGCGCATTCGCTAGCCCACTGCCGTACACAACTGTGTGCATCTACGATAGATTTTTGGCTCGAATATTTACATGCTGTCGGATCTGCATTGTGGATAGACAACCTTGAAGATCGCGCTGTACGCCATTCGCTTGCGTGCTTGTTGGCCAGAGCGCGAGGTCGATCGCCCCTGGAATATCTAGATCTCCAGGCGCGTGACCGCCAGGCAAGTTTTGCACTGGAGCTGATAAGAAATGTTCCAAACTCACTAGCGGAATTGGTCAGCAGATGGCAGGCATTGTGCGACAAATAGCTTGCTCGCAATTTTCGACGCGCGTGGACCAGCAACCGCGACCGGGACCACTCTCAACCAACATGGGCGTGAAATGATGAGCAAAGTGATGCGTTTGACCGGCCGCGAGATACTGGACAGTCGCGGGCGCCCTACCGTGGAAGCAACCTGCGTGACGCAAGGCGGATTTACAGGAGTTTGTTCCGTGCCGTCGGGTGCATCTACTGGTAGTGCAGAGGCCATCGAAATGCGCGATGGGGATCCACAGCGGTATGCCGGCTTGGGGTGTCGCAACGCTGCCGCAAATATCACGGGCGAATTGCAGGCTGCCGTGCACGAGCGCTGCTTTGCCGATCAAAGTGAATTCGATGCATGCCTAATTCAACAAGATGGCACGGCGAATAAATCGCGATTGGGAGCAAATGCCATTCTCGCGTGTTCGTTAGCGTTTGCACGCGCGGTTGCTGTGGAGCGGCAAATTCCTTTGTACCGGCAATTTGCAGAAATCGCTGGCTTGCTGGTAACACGCTTGCCGCAATTGACAGTCAATCTCTTCAGCGGAGGCAGGCATGCGGGTGGACAAATTCCGATTCAAGATGTTTTGCTGGTCCCCATTGGTGCAAGCAGTATTGACCAGTCGTTGTCGATGGTATCGGATGTTTATCGAGCGGCCGCAGATTTGGTTTTGCGCAAGTACTCCATGCGATTGTTGCGCGCTGACGAAGGAGGCCTCGCTCCTGCGTTTTTAAGTGCCGAAACGATGATTGAGGATGCGCTCGACTCCATTCGCGCGGCCGGCATGTCGCCTGGTCAGGATATGGCTCTGGCAATCGACGTCGCGGCATCACATTTCTATCAGGACGGCCATTATCACTTCGGAGACGAAAGACTCGACGGGCCGCACATGATCGAAAAGTTGGCATCGTGGGTTCAGTGTTATCCCATTGTCAGCCTCGAAGATGGGTTGGCCGAAGACGACTGGACACACTGGCCCGATTTGTGCCGCCGACTTCAAAGCAGCAGCTTGATACTAGGAGACGATCTACTGTGCACCAATCCCGAGCGGATTAGCCGAGCGATTCACTGCCGCGCGGCCAATGCACTGCTGTTAAAAGTGAATCAAATAGGTACGTTGAGCGAAGCAGCGCGGGCATTACGGCTGGCATATACAGCAAACTGGCGAGTCACCGTCAGTGCGCGCAGTGGTGAAACCGAAGACAATTGGCTGGCTGACCTTGCAGTTGGCTGGGGAGCCCATCAAATCAAAGTTGGCTCGATCACGCAATCCGAGCGACTAGCGAAATACAACCGGTTACTCGCCATCGAAACGGAAACTGGTTTGCGAATCGAGTAATTTCGGCTCTGCCACCTCCGGCGCATTTGGTCATTTCGCAAACGCGGCGAACTTTATCCTCTGGAGCGGCCGCCAATCGTGTGCCAATCGAGGCTGACATTCCCAGCGCGAGCTGGTAATTCGAAATCGCTTTTGGCCCAGGCGGCGAAAAAGTCCCACATGCTACCCAACAAATCTTGGCGGCGCAGTAATTCATCAGGGCCGATCCACATCCACTCTGCGACCTCCGCCGGATTGCCAACAGGAATTGATTCGCTCACGCGATCAACGACCAACCAATCCAGATGAGTTCCCCAAGCGGTAACACTTCTCCAGATCAATTGTGGATTCGATACGCGTAGATTCAACTCCTCAGCGACTTCGCGTACGACCGCTTGTTCCGCAGATTCACCAGGTTCGATCGAACCGCCGGGAAAGCAAACCAAGCCTGGAGCGCGCACCGTCCAACTGCGCCGAATCACTAGAAAGCGTTGATCCTCGACAATCACGCCCACTGCCCCGCGGCGTGCGAGTTTAGGTTTTTCCGTTTGTGAATGATCGAGCATCCCTGCGTGTCCCACCCCGATACCTGTTCATAATCAGTGTCAACGAAGCGAGCGCCATGATAAACGACTTTCGGGCGACCAGTCAGCCCCCACCGAAGTTTGCCCCAAGATAAACAAGCGAATGGGTTCTGTTCTCGCAATTCAATCAATCCGGGAGTTGGAGCCGGCAATGGAATTGTAGTTTGGCGAGCCTGGCTGGTGTATGATGTGGCGGCAACCGAGTCAGCTTCTCTAACCGAGCCTTCATCGTTGTGCCCACTCAAGACGCGCGCGGTTACAAGCTATCATCCGAAAATACTGAGGAGAGTCTCGAAATGACAAAATCGTCGTTGGCCTTGACCGCCGCGGTCTGTTTGCAGTTGCTGATTCTGTTTCTACCCTTCGCCAAAGATCTGGTTGGCGCGGAGAAACGCCCGAACATACTTTTCATTTATGCGGACGACCAGAATACGCGCACTTTAGGTTGTTATGAAAACGCTTGGAGTGGCGTGCGGACGCCGAACATCGATGCTCTGGCACGCCGCGGGATTCGATTCAAACATTGCTACTTGGGTTCGTGGTGTATGCCATCTCGAGCCACGTTGTTGACAGGGCACTATCCCCACGCGATTCAATCCATGACGATGGAAGGAACTTACCCCGGCAGTAAGTACGACCCACAAAAATGCCCGTTTTGGCCCGGTGAGTTTCGTAAACACGGTTACCACACAGCACAAATCGGCAAGTGGCACACTGGAACCGACACCGGTTTTGGCCGTGACTGGGACTACCAGATCGTGTGGAACCGCCCCAAGCATCCGGACAACGCCGGCAATTACTACAAGGACCAAATTCTTGAATTCAACAGTGTCCAGCGCCAGGTTGAGGGTTATTCGACGGACAA
This sequence comes from Planctomycetaceae bacterium, assembly GCA_005798335.1. GTDB lineage: Bacteria > Planctomycetota > Planctomycetia > Pirellulales > Pirellulaceae > Aureliella. The sequence continues at coordinate 12,143 of SYJV01000222.1, forward strand.
TTATTCACAATGGGCGTGCGACTATATCCGTGGCGAGAATCGAGACACTAGCAAACCTTGGTATTTGTGGCTCTGCTACGGTGCGGTACACGGCCCCACGACTCCCGCGCCGCGCCACGTTGGCAAGCTCGCCCAGGAACCGGTCGAGATACCAACCGATATCATCGGCCCCCGTCCAACCAAACCAGCCTATTTGAATGCTACGCAAGCATGGGACAAAGGGGCAGACGGTGTGATCTATGCTGGTAAGAGCGGCGAGCGCTTTGGAGACGATGAGAATCAAGCGAAGCGCAGAAAGTATACCGACTGGGTCCATCAAGTCAACGAATGTGCAATGGCACTGGACGAAGGAGTTGGCCAGGTTCTGGCGGCGCTACGCGACAGCGGCCAACTCGAAAACACGTTAGTCGTTTATTCCGCCGACCAAGGATTTGCGATGGGCGAACACGGTTTTCGCGCCAAGCTGGGCCCGTATGAAGCGAATTATTGCTCGCCACTGATCGTCTCTTGGGCGAAGCACATTCCCGAAGGGAAAGTGTCGCGAATTCCCGTCAGCGGTCCCGATTTGGTGCAGACTTTCTTCGCAACTGCCGGTATCTCGTTACCTTGGAAAATGCACGGGCGAGACCTAACCGAAGTTCTTACGAACCCAGATGCCGCGCGTGAAGATCGCGTTTTGCTGTACGAGCACATGGGACAGCAATACGGCTCTGAGACCGATACTATTCCTACCGACGATCGCATCTATCACAGCAATGTTCCGCGATGGATCGCGATTCGATTCGGGAAATACAAATATGTGCGCACGTTGATCGCAGGGGAGATGGAAGAAATCTACGACGTCGATTCCGACCCCAAAGAATTGACCAATTTGGCTTTGGATCCCCACAACCAGGCTTTATTAGCGGATCTGCGCCAGCGCGCCGTCGATGAACTTCGTCGTACCGACGCGAAATTCGCCGACAAAATGCCCGCGACTAAATTGATGCAATAGTCCGCCAGCTTGCTGCTGGGAATGAGAAACCGCTCAACCCAGTCGCTTGTCGCTCAAGTTAATCAGTGTCATATATACTCCACACAATTTTTTCAATACACTACATCGGAGAGTCCCATGATGCGGCCTCAGAGTATTTCGCGTCGCAGTTTCGTCCGACAAGCGGTGGCTGCCTCGACTTTGTTTTCGGTCCCCACGATCATTCCTAGACGCGCGTTCGGAGCGAACGAACGCATCGTAACTGCGCACGTTGGTATAGGCGGACAGGGTAGCGCCAATCTCAATTTGTTCATCAAGGCGGGAGCCAGCCCAGCAGCAGTTTGCGATGTCGACGACCTGCGAGCGCAGACGACCGCTAAGTCCATCAAGGAGCGAACTGGAGCGACCGTTGAAACCACGCGCGATTATCGTCGGCTGCTCGATCGCAAAGACATCGACGTTGTCGTAGTCTGTACACCCGATCATTGGCACGCACTGCCGACCGTCGATGCTTGCTCAGCAGGTAAAGATGTCTACTGCGAAAAGCCACTCAGCCTTACGATCGCAGAAGGACAACGCATGGTCCAGGCCGCTCGCGATCATGGCCGAATTGTACAAACCGGTTCGCAACAGCGCAGCGATGCGCGATTCGCGATCGCCTGCCGATTAGTGCGCAGCGGAAAAATTGGCAAACTGAAAGAAGTTCATGTGGGAATTCCCGGCGCGAACCACCCCTACGAAAAGAAAGAACCTGTTGCCGACAGTCAGCCACCCTCGACGCTAGACTACGATCGGTGGCTGGGACCGGCTCCATTGCGACCGTATAACGTGGATCGCGTACACTACAATTTTCGTTTTTTCTGGGACTATTCCGGCGGACAAATGACTAATTTTGGCGCTCACCATATCGATATCGCGCAATGGGGTATGGGGATGGATGAAAGCGGCCCAGTCAGCGTCGAGGGGAGTGGCCAGTTTCATCCTCGCGGCTGGATCGAGGTCTCGATGGCGTGCCGCCTGACGTATGTCTATCCGGGTGACGTAACGATGACGGTCGGTCAGAATCAAACCGATATTCAAATTGGTGTTCGATTTATCGGTACCGCAGGCGAAATCGCAGTGACGCGCGGCAAATTGGTTACTCAGCCTGTAGATTTGGCCGATGCTCTGAGCGATCCCGGGAAATTAGCAGGGCTTGTAGAGCTGTACGAGAGCCGCGATCATGTGCAAAACTTTCTTGACTGCGCAGCGTCACGCAAATTACCCATTTGCGATGTCGCCATAGGTCATCGGTCGGCGACAGCATGCCACCTAGGTAACTTGGCGCTCCGCACTGGCAAACGGTTGCGTTGGAACCCGGCGACTGAACAATTTGTCGAGAGTCCCGATGCGGAGAAAATGGCGCATCGCGTTCCTCGAACTCCCTATACTTTCGCGAGCTGATAATGGCAAACTTTACGCAAGCAGTGCTATTGGCCGGCGTGCCGATTGAGAACCAATCGCTTTTTCATCGCGTTCGATTTCCTGTCGGCGATCCCGCGGCGTGGATTTTGCTCAAGAGCGATTCGGCTCAACAATCGCTCTTTCTTCTCCGCGACATCGAAATGGCTCGCGCGAAAGAGCATGTGCGCGTCGACCTAGTCGCTTGTCCAGCAGACTTTACTCCTGAGGCGGGTTTGTCTGGCGACCGAGCGACCGCCACTGCGCAAGCGGTCGCAGAATTGCTGCGCCGATCGGGAGTGAAGGTCGTCACCACCGACCGTTCGCTGCCGTACATCTATGCCTGGCACATTTTACAAGTGGGCATTGTTGTGGAGTATTCGCCGGAGTTGGGTGTGATAGAGCGACGCCAGAAAGATCAACAAGAGCTTGACTATTTGGCCAAAGCACAGCAGGTCACCGAAGAGGCGATTCTGATGGCTTGTCAGCGCATCGCCCGCGCAACTGCGGACCGAAGTGGTGTCCTAATTCATGACGGAACTCCCTTGACAAGCGAGAGATTGCGTCAAGCGATCAGCGTGTTCCTGCTCGAACGTGGATTTTCCAACCATCACGATTCCATTGTGGCAGCGCTGCCGCATTCGGCGGACTGTCATGATCGCGGTACCGGTTCGCTGCTTACCGGACAAGCGGTGATCATCGACATTTTTCCGCAAGACATGTCGACTCATTACTGGGGTGATTGTACACGTACGGTCGTTCACGGCGACGTACCAGACGCTGTGCGCCGAATGCACACGGCAGTTTGTGCAGCTAAAACAGCCGCCACCGCCGCAATGCGGTCAGGGGTTTCGACCGACGTTGTACACTCAGCCACCAAACGGACGCTGGCAGACTATGGTTACGCGTTCGCGCGCGGCGCGATTTCCGATGAACCGGTCATGCCTCATGGCACGGGCCATGGAATTGGTCTGGACGTTCACGAACCCATCTTGCTGGACGACGGGGGCGGTACACTGTTAGCTCGTGAAGTGTTCACGGTCGAGCCGGGGCTGTACTCGCGCAACCATGGTGGCGTTCGCGTTGAGGACATGATAGTCGTTACCGACCATGAAACGCTCAACCTAAATCGCCTACCTGAAGGCCTAGATTGGCGGTGAGCTATTGAATCGACTGCAGTGCTTCCATCATACCACGCACACTGATCGCTTGAAGTGTAGCGGAAATTGGATAGTGTTCAGTACCCGCGTAAACGACAAAAGCTCGAGCCGGTTTCAGATCGGCGCAGGCCAGATGGAAACCATGCTCCACTTTGGCGGCTAGGGACCGCTTGATTTCAATCGCCCACAAGGTGCCATCGCCGTGTTCGATCACAAGGTCAATCTCGGCACCAGCACTGGTCCGATAGAAAAAGGCCGAACTTCGCCAGGGAAGCAGCGCAATCAATGTTTCGATAACAAAACCTTCCCAGCTCATTCCAACTACGGGATGCCCTGCCAATTGTTCGAGCGTCGGAATCCCCAGCAAGGCATGCACTAATCCGCTGTCACGGACGTAAACCTTGGGTGCCTTCACCAGGCGCTTGCCGATGTTGGCATGATAGGGCAGCAGTCGCCGAACAAGTAGCAGATCGGAAAGTAGGTCGATATAGCGGGTGATCGACTGGGCACTGATCTCAAGTGCTTTGGCAAGATCCGACGCCTTGAGAATTGATCCTTGGCGATGTGCGAGCATGGTCCACAACCTTTCAAGGGTCGTGGCTGGAATGCGAGGACCAAACATCGACACGTCGCGTTCAAGATAAGTCCGAATAAAATCTCTGCGCAAGGCCAGGCTAATTTGATCGTCATCGGCTAAGTAGCTGTCTGGAAAACCACCCCGTAACCATAATCGCTCGCGAGCCGCCCGAGTATCCTCGACCTCTAGAACTGAAAGAGGTCCGAGATTTACGTAGGTGATCCGTCCCGCTAGTGATTCACCAGACTGTCGCAATAGATCAAGCGATGCAGAACCAAGCACCAAAAATCGCCCCGTACCCTTTTGCTCCCGTCGCCCTCGATCAATCACCCCGCGAAGCGTCTCAAACAGTGAAGGCATACGGTGAATTTCGTCGAGGATTATCAATCGGTCGGCTGCGTTCTCGAAATATAGAACTGGATTAGAGAGTCGTTCGCGGTCATCTCGATCCTCTAAATCGAGATACAATGCATTTCGGCTGCGACCGATGTGCAGTGCCAGTGTAGTTTTACCTACTTGACGAGGACCGATCAGTGCAACTGCCGCTTGGCGATCCAGCGAGATTTCAACGGAAGAAGTAATTAATCGTGGAATCATCCTTGCAATCTATCCATCTCATGGAAGGATTGCAAGGAGATTATGTAAAGATCAAGCTCGGAACCACTACAGACTCCAGTACGGAAATATCTGCTTTAGGTAGCGTAGAAAAAAACGCCGCAAGTCCAAACAGAAGTCAGACTTCGGCGCTTCTTTTGCTCGGTGGCGCAAGCCACTAAGGCGGAGGGCACGGGACTCGAACCCGCAACCCCTTACGGGGCACATCATTTCCAATGATGCCGCTAGCCATTCGCATACCCTCCAGCAACGCGACGGTCGATCACGGTATTCACAAGCATAACGAGTGGGCTTTTGCAGGTAAATGCGGACCGCGAAGATTTTGGCCATTGCTTCGTTGTCTCTGTTTCAATGTGCCATACTCTCGCTGATCACTCTGCGTAGAATCTCTGCATCTTTGTTACCAGTATTGGTAATTCAAATGCGAACCCTTGTTGGAAATCGCGTGCACGTTGTTCTGCTTGGTAGGGTTGCATGGGCGGCAATTGAGCTAGCTGTTGCGTAAAGGCGCCAAATTCTCTGGGTGCTCGCTCAGCAAGGTAAAACACCAGCCCCCAAGCAATCGCGTAGGCGTCGACGGCATTGGATTTGAACATTTCGTCCGATACGATGACCGTGGCTAGTTGCTGTTCGAACGACTTGGCATCGGCCAGCAAGCTGCGCAGTCGACTGATGTGGTTGCGGTTCACTCGTTTGCTTAGAGAGCTATTGGTCGATGGGCCATCATATACTGACGATCGTTCGAACATCGTCGCAAAGCCTTCGACCACCCACACTGGATTCTCGGCTAGTCGTTCGTGAACACCGGTATTGAACGCCAACTGATGGATCGCCTCGTGGACGATTGTTTCCTCAGTTTCAGACCAATCGGTGCCACCCGAGCCGTCAATTTTGTACATGACGCAGCGATTCGATTGGGGCGAGTAATATCCTAAAATACTATCGATGCGATTGCCTACTTCGCCGATCGCATAGCTGCGAAACGTTGCGCGATCGGGCAGAATAATGACGACTAACGGAAAGTCGGATTGGCGCAGTTGCCATCCGCGAACTTCGAAATATCTTGAATAACCAGCCAACAGAGTTCGGAATCGATCGCGCCAGCGATTCGCTTCACCTCGGGGCGCTACGATTACGTACGGACCCGTGACTGCCGTTTCGAAGCTGTTGCCAAACTCGCCTTGCAGGCTGGCGCGTGCGTTGGCCAGCGACAGAGGTAGAAATGGTTCTTCGAGAATTCGATGTTCGCGAACTTCGCCAACGTCCAGCGACCGAAAACCGCCGGCCGGTTCCAACAGAATCGCAGATCTTGCGCCCCAGTGAATTGGCAATCCGGTAAATCGCCCGGTGGGTACCTGCACTTCTAAAAGCGGTGGGGGCGATTGAGCTGCCGCATCCAGTCCAAGAGCGATTTGGAGCGTTAACCATACACAGATAGCGCTAAATCGAGAATTCAGGCTGTGCATAAAGGCTACTCGTGGAAATTCTGCTGGGAACGGATAGTTGTACGCCAGGACTCCCGAACATCGGATCGTTCGAGCATCCAAGGTACTCTAGTGCGCGCAGCAGTAGCCTAACGTGGGTTGCATCAGTTAGGATGAATAGGTCTTTATGGATCTGGGGGAGATTCAACCGCCTTTGACGATTGTGAGGAAAAGAATGAGCAAGCAAGAGACCTCTTGGATTGCCCACGCGACAAGTTCGAAGCTCGCGGTGAGTGCCACGGCGAGTTGCTGCTACCAGCCGTCAACGATGGCTTTACATGATTGCTGGACTGTCGCGCTGTTGTTTGTACTTCTTGCCCAAAGCGTTCCTAGCCAAGAACCACCGAGCAAGAGCCGGACATCGGACCAATCGACCGCGATATCCGCAGATGTCGTCAGGCCACTGCTGCGCGATTTAGATGGCGATACACTCGAACTGCGCGATGCGACCGAGCAGCGGCTGGTCCAACTGGGTGCTGGGGTTTTGCGATTCTTGCCCGAAATCAAACCTAGCACTTCGGGAGAAATGAAAATTCGATTGCAACGGATACGTGATCAATTGCAAAAAGCGGAGATTACCACGTTCTTTGAATCGTCGACGATCACTTTGAATGGCAAGCTGAAACTCGCGGACGCAATCGCCAAGATATCGGCGCAGACCGGCAACGCGATTGAACTGAGAAATGCCGAAGCAGTATCCGATACCGAAATCGAGATCAGTGCCGACCGAGCTAAGTTCTGGGACGTAATGCACAGTGTCTTGAAACTGGCGAAACTCACCATCGATCCCTATACGCCCAGCGAATCTCTAACTTTAATCCCGGATCAATACGCTGACAACGAACGCAGTCGCGTAACGGCGGTCAGCGGTCCATTTATGTTTCATGTGCTGTCGACGCAGTCTGAGTTAAATCTATTGTCACCGGTCGGGTCACAAATGAGGACGTCGATACTGGTTACTTGGGAACCTCGATTGAAACCCGTATTTCTGAAACTACCGATGCAAAAGGTTTCCGCTACTTTGCCAGACGGTACGGAACTGGCGGCGATGAATCCACAGGCTGCGCCGGAGTTCACCATCAATCCCGGCATGTGTTCCATACAATTAGATTTGCAACTTGCCAAACCACCTCGCAGCGCAACCAAATTGGCCAAGCTCAAAGGTGAAGTCGAAATCGCCGTCCCCGGCGACCGGCATCAGTTTACCTTCGAGAAATTCACCGATGGAAAGCCTCAATCGATCAAACGTGGCGACGTGAACGTAGTGCTTGAAGGTGCTCATCGCAACAATCAATTGTATGAATTCCGACTGCGAGCCGATTTTAGTGACACCGTGGGGATCTTGGAGTCGTTTCGCAACTGGATCATGACCAACAAAGCTTACCTGCTGGACGAAAAGGGGAACCAACTGGAGGCGTTTTCTAGTAATTCCTATGCCACCAAACAAAACTCGGCCGGCGCCGGATTCTTGTTTCAGATCAATGGCGATCCGAGTAAACATAAACTGGTCTACGAGTTTCCTGTGGCCATCTCGCGGCAAACTGTTCCGTTCGAATTGAGTGATATCGAGCTACCATGATTGATCGAGCGTCGCTTTATCTATGCATTGTTTTGGTCAGCCTACCGATAAGCTTGGCGAGCGCACAACCAACGTCAGGGAAGCAGCCGACTGACGATCGGCAGCAGATTGTCGCGCGCTTGGGAGAACAACCAATCACCCGAGCCGAAGTTGATTTTCAGCTTGGTCGAACACCTGCTGCGGATGGCTCGATGGCGGAATTGCCTGAATCGATTCTGCTAGCAACCATTCATATGATTTCCCAGCAGCGCCGTTCGCTGGAGACGTTGAAAAAGTCTGGCGGCGCAGTCAGCCCAAGTGAGGTTGATACATGGCTGGAAAAAAATAATCCCGCTTTGGAAGGTCAATCGGGCAGCGCGATCGCCAAATCGACTGCAGAGTCGGCAGGCATCGAGGAATCTGCGTTTCGAAATTTGCTTACTTGGCGAATCTCCTGGCAGCGCTACTTGGCAAAGCACCTCACGCCCGACAATATGCACAAGCACTTTGAAAAACAATTGCCACGATTCAACGGAACTCGTTTTCGAATTGAACATATCTATTTTCCCGCTATGCCTGGCGATTCGCCAGAGAGAACTTTGGCTCGCCAGCAACTGATTGAGCTACGCCAACAAGTTGTCAGTGGCGATACAAAACTTGACGCCGGGGTCAAGCAGCTTAACCAACGCGACCAATCCAAGCATAAATCGGCAAGTGCAAAGCTGGAATCGTTGTGGGCAAGCGGGACTGGCCCGCTGCATCCAGCGGTGATGGATTCGGTGATCGAGCTGCAACCAATGGAAATGTCGAAGGTGTTTTCGACGCCCGTAGGTGAACACCTCGTCCGCGTGCTTGAGGTAGAAACCGGCACCAAGAAACTCGACGAAGTTACCTCAGACGTGCGGCGCCACATGTTGCTGTACCTGCTCGACTATTCCGCTCGACAAAGTGCGGCGAAGTTTCCGCTGGTCGTCGAACGTGCGGCGGTCGAAATTGACTTGTAGAGATGAACCCAATTTTCTGCTTCGCATCCAGTGGAATTGAATCGCAATATCTCAGCAGACTTGCTAGGATGCAATTGCTCAAATGGCTCGGTGCTGGCTGGCCTGTTCGTTGGAGTGCAACCAATTGACGTAGGCGCGAATGCGCTTGGTCTCGTTATCGTCGCCGGGCAATGCAAGGAATGGTTCGAGGTCTTGCGGCTTGAGAAAAGGAAACGACAAACTGCGTTCAGCGTCTTGATATTGGCCCGCATTGTCGAGCACGCAGAAGCGAAGTTTGCGACCGTTGTAGCGCCACACTTCGCGGACTTTCATGGCGGCGTAAATGTGGATTCGGCCAGCCAGACTGTGGCTCATCTCGACCTCGATCGCCAGATCCGGCGGTGGGTCTTGATAGAAGTCAAAATCCACGGTTGAACGAACATCGCGCTCCTTGGCGACCCACCAGCACTCATCCGGTTCAAATCCTTTCTTCAGGTCGTCGCGCTGGAATGTCATCGCACCGCCGGACCGAACGGGAATGTCCAGGTCGAACACGGTAGCTTCGACCAGTTTGGCCAACATCTTTCGAAAGAACTCGTGAGGCGATTTCGTGACCATAATTTCCAAGCATCCATCGGAATAAGATAGTCTGATCGGTTGTTCGCCGATTTCCTCGCAGAATTGCTTGTAGAATTCATAGCTGACACCGTTAATGCCGATGCGCACTTCGCCGACGATCGTATCAATCGGGCTGGGATGCGGAGCAGCGGCTGGAGTTGCCGTACTTTGAGGAGTCGCCACAATTGTCATGCGCTGTTACTCCGCTGCAGAATTGAAAAACGCCGCTTCCGAGAGAATAGAAAATCAGTATAGTTGATCGAGTTGATCGAAGAAAGTCGCATGCACAGTTAGCTGGAGAGCTCTCTCACTATGAATCGTACTCCGTTTCAATTTCAAGAGTTGTTCGAACTTGGCGCTGATGAAACCGAGTATCGATTGTTGACGAAAGAGCATGTTGGATTGGCCAAGTTCGACGGACAAGATGTCGTGTGCGTCGCACCGGAAGCGCTGTCGATGCTCTGCGCACAAGCGTTTCACGATATCAATTTTTTCTTGCGGCCAGCTCATCTTAAACAAGTAGCTGCGATTTTGGATGATCCGCAAGCATCGGAGAATGATCGCATGGTAGCCTTGACGATGCTCAAGAATGCGGATGTCTCAAGCGCGGGCGTGTTGCCGTTCTGCCAAGATACGGGCACGGCCGCGGTTCTTGGCAAGAAGGGACATGCGATCTGGTCAATGGGCGACGAGTCCGCGCTGGCGCGTGGCGTTTACGATGCGTACGCCGATAACAACCTGCGCTATTCGCAGAACGCTCCGTTGACCATGTGGGATGAAAAAAACACCAATACCAATCTGCCTGCACAAATCGATTTGACGGCCTGTGATGGCGATCAATTCAAGTTTCTGTTCATCGCCAAAGGGGGCGGATCAGCAAACAAGTCGTTTCTGTTTCAGGAGACTCGCGCGGTACTGAACCCTAAGACCTTTGTCGACTTTTTGACCAGCAAGATGGTCGCGCTGGGGACGGCGGCATGTCCTCCGTATCACTTGGTATTTGTCATCGGCGGTACTTCGGCAGAAGCCACTTTGAAAACTGTAAAATTGGCTTCGACCAAGTATCTCGACAACTTACCCACGTCGGGCAATTCGCTGGGGAGGGCATTTCGCGATCTAGAAATGGAATCCCGCATGCTCGAAGCGGCTCGTCAGTGTGGCATTGGGGCGCAATTTGGTGGGAAGTACTTCGCGCTCGACGTGCGCGTCATTCGGCTGCCGCGCCATGGGGCTTCGTTACCGATTGGTATCGGCGTATCGTGCAGCGCGGACCGACAAGCCAAAGGTAAGATCACTCGTGACGGTGTCTTTTTGGAGAAATTGGAATTCGAGCCGCTGAAGTATATCCCCGAACCATTGCGACATCGCCGGGATGATTCGGCGGTACGCATCGATTTGAACCGACCCATGGCAGAGATATTGTCGGATCTATCGAGTTATCCAGTGACCACACGACTGTTGCTGTCCGGTCCCATCGTAGTCGCCCGCGACATTGCACATGCGAAGCTGAAAGAGCGGCTCGACGCGGGTCAACCGCTGCCAGATTATTTTCGCGCGCACCCCGTGTACTATGCCGGCCCTGCGAAGAAACCCGAAGGTCTACCCAGCGGTTCGTTTGGACCCACTACCGCAGGACGCATGGATGCCTATGTCGATCTCTTTCAAAGCCACGGCGGCAGTATGATCATGATCGCAAAAGGAAATAGAGGTCCGCAAGTTACGGCCGCCTGCAAGAAGCATCGCGGATTCTATTTAGGTAGCATCGGCGGTCCGGCTGCGATCCTGGCTAAAGAGAATATTCGCCAAGTCGATGTCGTCGAGTTCCCAGAACTTGGCATGGAAGCAATCTGGAGAATCGAAGTCG
>SYJV01000223.1 GCA_005798335.1 Planctomycetaceae bacterium
GCTGGTGGAAACCATCGCAAACATAGGCAACAGAAATTGAGTGGGTTGCGACGGCTGGAACTCAAGAATCTTCGAGGTTACGAAATCCAACCAAGCTCGAGTTTGCTGATTCGATTGACTGATTGCGTTCGCTAGCCGCTCTCCCGCGGCATACATAAATTGCATGTCACAGCACTCGGCCTGACAGACACACGTGACATTCTCCACCAGGTCGCAGGTCATCGCGAGGTATGCAGTTGCATCGCTGGATGCGTGTTCAATCGATTTTTCTTCGACTGCTTGCACCGATGAAATAAATTGTTCATCAGGGCAGGTCCACTGAGCGGCCTCAGACTTGTCCACAGTTGCCAAGGTTGGCAGGGCTTTGGCAAATTCTTCCTCGCATGCAAATTCTGGATCGCGGTCGTTGAAACAATCGGTTGGATGAAGCGAAGAATCCATGGGTATCGTTGACGGCAAGTACTTCGAAATCGGTGCCGACAATCGTTTTCGCCAATTCCATGCTTGACCGATTCCGGACAGCCAATGGGAATCGTGATTTTCGAGGTCGTAAGGACGGTACTCCTCACATTCTAGTTCATCGTGGGTACGGTTGGCCAAAGAGACATAGTGTCCCGCTGGTGTGCATGGTTGCAACGGACCAATTTCTTCGGAACGGATTGTCCGCTCATCGCTACCGCCGTAGCGAAGCGCCTGGGGTGGACAACCATCTGCGGGCGGTGCGACTAACAATTGCGCTGCCGGGTCGTGTCCTGAGAATTCGAAAACTAGCACGAACGGATTTCCAATATCGTCGGTGGCAATTTCTGCCTGTGCTACGTCGATGACACCCTGCCAGACTGAGCGTGGATTTGGTGGAAGTCCTTCGTCAGGCAAAGCCACACGGGATTGCGAGTAGGCAACCTGTTCCAACTCGCATGGATCTGTGTAATGCTGCCACGTCGGCAGTGCCTGCGAGAACTGAGAGATAGCTTGCGTGGAGATGGTCCACCAAGTTCCGGCTTTTCGACGCATGTTGTCGAGATTTAGACCAAAATTGCGTATGCAATTTTTGATTAGATTGGGCTTCGCTGAAATTGCATTGGTTTCGATTTCGGCGGGGGCGAAAGGGACGGTCGCAAAGCAGTTGGCCGGCGAGTCTATCCACTCGGAATCGACAAATGGGCAAACAAATCGATCTGCGGGAAGGTCATGAGCATACGACTTATCGGTTAGACTACTGCAAGCACCGGCGATCAATGCCAGTGCAAAAGCGAGTCTGCGAAATGTTGTTTTCATCCGTGTCTCCTCCTGTCCATATCTCTGGTCGCATAAAACTGACTGACCAGTATGGAAGAATGCACGTCCCATGACGACGGCGGAAGTGGAAACATTCGATGTATCGCCAATTGCCGTAAGGCATTGATGCTACTTGGGCAAGTTGCCTGTAGTACGATTGTTTCCGAGCTGCCAATCGCCAGTTTAGCGACATGGTTATTGTTGTAATTGGTTGGGAAGTTATCGAACGGACCGGAGACAGTTACCGCAGATAGCGACGAGCCATACAGCGAGCTGGCCGGGCCACGCAAACGCCACTGGTTCGACTCTATTCGGTTCGCGGAAAATGCTTCGCGTCAGTTCTTCTGTCGACGCATTTCACAAAAATGGATTCGCCGAAGCCAAGGGAGCAAAATAATGATGGAGCACTATTTGGCACCAACCCACTTAAGGCGAAATGCTATCAACAGGAGCTTTTATCGATTCCGCACAGCTTGCGCATCGCTACTATTTTTTCACGATTGATTTTTCTTTGCCAATTCACGGACGATTCTGTTGATCTCTCACGCGTGTAGCAACCGTGCCAACTGGTCCAAACTTGACGACCTTGCTGAAAGTATGGTCGCACCAGTCTTGCATTTGGAGTTGCAGAAACACTACCATCTGCGCCAAAGATGATCTCGTGCGATATGTGTCGTTCACTGACGGAACGGCGGCCATCTCGCGGCAGCGGTGGGATCGAAAGAATCGCTCACTTACACATCAGTCATCGATGGAAAGGAATCGACGGTGAATTTGACGATGCTTCTTGGTTTGTGGGGTCATCGCCGACGCGCTGTAATTTCAATTGACACAGATATTAGGCGAGCGGCAGTTGGGAATTTACCAAGGCATGAGCGAATACAAGCCCGACGCGCAAGCGAGTGCCTCAATCCAGGCTCCCACCCGCTCGCGCGTCGGGCTTGTATTGGTAAGAACCCGCCTGCCGTTCGCCTAATCAACTACCAATCCGTCGGATGCTGGCAATTGATTCGACCGCGCCACGCCCTGCTCTGTGCAGCGCTGTTGGTTGTAGCAGTAGGATGCATCACACAGGTTGCGCACAGTCAAAAGCCGGTGGCAGTTTTCGGTACAAATTCCAATGCCGGTGGGCCGGTCAGCGGCAACCAAGCAAGCGAAGTCCTGGAATCCAGCGATGAATGGTTAACTCCAGAGGAGCGGACCAACATCGCAGTTTACGATCGATGCAATCGCAGTGTCGTACACATCAACACCCAGGGAGTTCGGCCAGCCGCCTTTCTCACTTCGACGAAATTCTCTGGGACCGGCAGTGGTTCAGTCATCGATCATCAGGGGTACATTCTTACTAATCACCACGTGATTGAAAGTGCGCGAGAAATCAGCGTGGGATTGGCCAATGGAGTTTCTTATCCGGCTATGCTCGTTGGTCAAGATCCTGATTCCGATATCGCCGTGCTGAAAATTGATGCGCCGGAAGCAGAGCTGGTTCCAATAGAATGGGGAGATTCCAAAAACCTCCGAGTTGGGCAGAAAATCTTTGCGATCGGAAATCCGTTTGGTCTGGAACGCACCATGTCGACGGGCATCATCTCTAGTTTGAATCGACAATTCCAATCCAAACGCGGAATGAAAATGCGGTGGCTGATTCAAATTGATGCTGCATTGAATCAAGGCAATTCCGGCGGGCCGCTGATCAACACGCGAGGCCAGTTAATTGGAATGAACACCGCGATCGTCAGCAGCAATGGCGATAGTGCAGGTGTCGGATTTGCAATACCAGTAAGCACAATTCGACGCATCGTTCCTCAATTAATTCGCGATGGAAAAGTTATACGGCCCACCATCGGAATTACCCGTGTTTACGATAGCGGGCAAGGGTTATTGATCGTGACGTTGACGAAAGATGGTCCAGCCGAAAAAGCAGGTTTGAAGGGATTTAGCATTACGACCAAACGCGTGCTGCGCGGTGCCTTCGGTTTCGATCAGGCGACCGTCAACCCAGCCACAGCGGACTTGATCGAAGCGATCGACGGAGTTCCTGTCGACGACGTCGATGACCTGTTGGGCGGTATCGAGAACAAACTGCCTGGAGACACCGTTTGGCTGGACATAGTTCGCAGCGAGAACCGAATTCGCGTGCCCGTTAAACTTGGTTCAAGCGAATGAAACTGAATGACACAGATTACAATCTACATCCAACGTTGCCAATTAAGACGAGCGGCAGATTGGAATTTACCCATACAAGCCCGACGCGCAAGCGAGTGCGTCAATCGAGGAATGTGTCAACCCAGGCACTCACTCGCTTGCGCGTCGGGCTTGTATTGGTAAATTCCAATCTGCCGCTCGCCTAAATTGGCAGCTCGCTGTGCCGTAATCGCAAATTTCGTCATTCGATTTCACGTTCGTTGGGGTCGGCCTTGATCTACCTGGACAACCATGCAACCACGCCAGTGGATCCACGTGTCATCGATATGATGACCCAGTTAATGCGTGAGAATTACGCGAACCCAGGTAGCGTAACGCACTCGGCCGGTCGCGAAATTGCGGATCGCGTGGCTGCCAGCGTGTTTTCGCTAGCCGCGAATCTGGGTGCCAACATGGAAGAATTGGTACTCACCAGCGGGGCAACTGAGAGCAACAACTTGGCGCTGTCTGGGTTCTGCCTTCACCCACGCCAGCATCGCCGCAAAATTGTTAGTGTCGTTACGGAACACAAAGCGACACTTGATCCATTGTTGCGATTGCAAGGTTTGGGATTCGCTGTCGATTTTTTGCCGGTGGGCAACCAGCATTCTCTTGGTCCTGGTCTGATCGATCTGCAACGTTTGGAATCGGCATTGGACGCAAATACTGCCTTGGTCACAATCATGCTTGCCAACAATGAGATCGGAGTCATTCAGCCGATCGCGAAAATCGCTGCCATTTGCCACAAGCACGGTGCCATGCTGCATACCGACGCGACGCAAGCTGTCGGACACATGCGCGTCGATGTGAACGAGTTGGACGTGGACATGTTGAGTTTTTCAGCACACAAATTTTACGGCCCTAAAGGAGTTGGCGGGTTGTACGTGCGCTCCCAGCCACGAAGAATTCGCTTGGTGCCGCAAATCGTTGGTGGAGGTCAGCAAGAGAATCGCCGTTCGGGTACCTTGAATTCCATCGGCATCATCGCCATGGATTGGGCTCTGCGATATTGTTTGGAGGATATGACAAACTCGGTTCAAGGTCTTGCCGCGAATGTCGGTCGCTTTGGAAACGAGAGAATTCGTCTGTTGCGCGATGCACTTTTCGAGCGTTTGGTCAGTGGACTCGAATTCGTTCGCCTCAACGGTCCATCGCTTGACAATCCAAGCGAGCGATTATTCGGTAACTTGAACTGTTCATTTTATCCGCTGGAAGGCCAAAGCCTGATGCTCGCGTGCCCCGAACTTGCCGTCAGCAGCGGCAGCGCGTGTACCTCCGCCAATCCAAGCCCCAGCCACGTGCTGCTATCGATCGGTCACTCGGAGGACCAAGCTCGCAGTTGTCTTCGTTTTGGGGTCGGAAGATTTAACACGCCAACTGAAATCGACCAAGCTGCCGACTGGATCGTCGATGCGGCCGAAAAACTAAGACGCCTGATATAGTTGTGAATAAAGCAATCGCGGCAACCGTTCTCAGTCGAAAATAACTTTACTGCCTATTGCGATCTACGCGTCGCCGGCCAAGCGACTCGACCTGGCTGTATTGTGCGAATACGATACAAAGTTCCTCCGGCGGTAATGTAAAGTGTACGCGAATCCTGGCCGCCAAACGCGCAATTGGTAACTTCGTCGCGTGGCACGTGCAGGAAGGTAATTAATTTGCCTTCCGGGCTGAACACATAGATGCCTCCCTTTTTGGAATTGTCTGGTTCGAATGGTGGCACCGCTTTGCTCGTGCCACCGGCGACATAGAGATTGCCTTGTACGTCTTGTTTCAATCCGTCTGGCCCGCGACTTTGTCCCCAATCGTGAATCAGCCGCTGGGTTGCCAAGTTGGCCGAACCATCAGACCGTAGGTCGAAACGCCAGAGTTTGCGAGCTCCGTCGAGAATGTCGTTGGCATTGTCGGCGACATAGAGATACTTGTCACCTGCCGAAACAAGAACGCCGTTGGCGCGCTGGACTTCTCGACCAATCACGCGCACGACGGAACCATCGGGATCGATGCGGTAGACTCCTTCGACGGTCTTGCCTGTCGCGTCCAGAATCTGCATGTCGTCGCGGTTTCCGTATCGAGGATCGGAGAAATACAGTCTGCCTTTGGAGTCGAGTGTCAAATCGTTGGGCGTATTGTACCGCTTGCCGCCGTAGTTATCTGTCAACACGCGCAGCGTTCCGTCGCGGCCCGTTCGAGTCACTCGCCGAGCGACTGGCTCGCAAGCCAGCAAACTGCCATCGCGATCGAACAACAATCCGTTGGTTCCTGCCGCTGACCGAAAGACGCTAGCCACGCCGGCTTGGTCAAGCCGATTGATATTGCCATTGCCGCTCGAGAGGATGCCAAGTTCCGAATCCCAAGCTGGTCCTTCACCGCCGCGTCCCTCGGCTGAGACAACTTCCAGTTCCGCTCCTGGCTCAAATACTGTCGGCACTTTCTCCTGACCTAACACCAGCGAGAGGCCCGTGAAACACCCAAAAATCGCGGCGCTGATTCCTCCGTATCGGATTGATCGAAACGATAATTTCATCTTCATGCTGATATGTTCCATGAATCACCATTACAATGCGTAAGTTTCCAAAATGGCTGACCGCAACTTTGCAATAGTACAAACTGCATTTGGCCGATACTACCTACCCCAAGAATCCGCTGACCTTTGTTCGAAGATTGATAGAGATTCTACCACCACGCGCACCGATGATGCTTATGCTCATGGAAAATTGCGAGGTGATTTCGCGGGATCTCTGTCGCTCGACATTGCCGAGAAGCGAAAGGTTGCAAGTCGATGGAATCCAAGCAGTCAGAGGAAGTTTGTCCGTTAAGCTGGCAGCATCAACAGCGAAATCTCATTCTGTTTGCTGTTTGTACGGGGATGCAATACCTCGCCGCACCGGTGTTGTACGTTGGGATCACACAGTCGGCTCTGTGCGAGAAACTTGGGGCAAACGCCAGAGTCTCCAATCTTCCTGCCACTTTGTATTTTGCAATGACGGCAACTCCGGTGTTGTTGGCGTGGCTGTCGCCTCAGGTTCGGTCACTGCGACGAAATCTGGCTTTGTGCTACGGCATGTCAGGAGTCATGTTGGGTTTTATCGCGATCACGCTGGCACTGCCAATTTCCGACCGTACAAAATTAGCCGTCGTGGCACTTCAGGGTGCATTGACAGGTGCATTGATGCCGGCAGCCATTGCTTTCTTGTGGGAAATCGTCAGCCGAGGTTCCGATCAATCGAAACGAGGTTTGGCGCTTGCGCTAGGGTTTGGCTTTGGGCCAATCTTAGCGGTGATCGGTTCGCTCGGACAAACAGCGCTACTCGGTGGGAGTTTGTTCGGCATTGATTTCACGGGAACACGATATCCCGGCAATTTCATCACTCTGTTTGCCTTGGGAGCTCCCATTCTCTTGGGCACTTCGCTGGTGGCGCAGTTCTTTGTCGTGCCGCCAGTTGATCAGGAAACGCCTCGTGAACCGCTCAGTGCTGTCGTGGGGTTACTTGTCGGACTGCCGCTGATGCTATTTTCAATTGCGCTGATGCAGTTGGCGGATCAATACCAGCAATCTTGGCTGCGATGGTTGGCCTATATGGCGGTCGGCGGATGTGTCGCGGGATTCGTATACCATTTTCGCATTCTTCTATCCGACCGTGTCCTACTAGTGGCAACCATTGTGACAATTCTCGTGTACGCGGGTAACATGATCCCGTCCAATATGAATCTGTATTCCGCAGAAGCTCTGGGGGCAGCACCAGAAAAATACGCGGGTCTACAGAATACGTTGAGGTTCAGCTTTAAAGTTGTCGCAGGGCTTTTCTTGGGCTGGTTGCTGATGAAGACCAATCCTCGTGCGGGTTTGATAGCGACCGCTTGTGTCTTTCTCACTGCGCAGGTCTGGGCGATGTTTGCGACCGGGACTTGGTACTTAGTTGCGTTTGGTATTTATGGAGCAGGAGAACTAATTGGAGTGTATGCGCCGAACTATATTGTGTCGGCCTCGCGCAAATCAGACTTACGCCGCAATGCAGCGTTTCTAACTCTCTTGATGGCCCCGGCTGCGCCGGCCGGCTACCTGTTTGGCTCGATTGTCGATGCTGCTAAACAACATCAATGGTCGATTTGGGGAATGACACCTGAGACGACCGGATTTCGGCTCAGCTTTCTCACTTGCGCCCTTTTCATTGGAGCTGGAATCATGGTTGCTTGGCTGATGTTGCCAAAGAATCCAGCCAAGGACCCGGCCGAAGTGCAGTAGTGCTGAAAAAGGCATTTGGCGGCTTTTCCTTTGCTAGGGGCCTAGCTACGCATGTCAAGGGAGCGTATTCTTGCATTAGGGCCGAGGCTCGATACGGGACCGAAGTGATTTTAAGGGATCGCTTGCCCTCTATTTGCAGAAGAAACAAAATGCGATACGAATTTCGACTCGCGGAATTGCTTGGCCACACACCTGATCGACGTAAGCGTCCAGGGACCATTAAGAGCATCGTCGAGTACACGGGATTGGATCGGCACCAGGTAGCGTCGCTGCTTAAGAATGAGGCCAAGTATATACCACTGGAAGCACTGTCTCGCCTGTGCGACTACTTGGTAGAACATGGCTATGCAGCAGCCGATGATCTGCCGGGAGCTCTGTTTGCGGTGAAGCCGGAGCATTTTTGGGAATTGCTCGCGCGCCGCAGAAGGCTGGAGATTTGTCTGGGTGTACGACGTGCGGACAAAGACGATACGCCGGAAGCAGCTTGGGTTGTTGCGTCGGACGCAGTGCTGCTCGGTGAAGTGCTTAACGGAGTAACCACGTTGGGCGGAACCGATAAATTGTCACGCTCACAACAACGACAACGTGATCTACCAACTCATCCTGAACTACTCAAGCAGACTCTCGTCTGGAGTCCAGGTGTCGTACCGCAGGCCGAATCGATCGAACGTGCGCAAGAAGTCTATTCCGGATACCTCGCCGCGTCCGGTGATAAAGCACTTATCTGCCTGGGAAGCGTCAAGAGCAATCCCGTGGTTGAACTTGTATTGGCTGAATCGTTTGGCGCAACGCCCTTCGAAACTGAAGATAATGTAGCCAGTGCAAAAAATCGTCGCTGTCCCTTTCTGCTGCGATATCGTGATCGAGATCCGCACCCCAGTTGCGCAACCGCTGGAATGCGATTGAGCAAATCCGAGCCAGCGGATCAACCTGGCATTTACTACGAACAAGACGATGGAAGCTGGGCATATGCTGGTGGACAAGACACCGCACTGGTGTTCTACATCTACCGCGAGTCGCTTGGCCGATTGGAAATGGTGCTCAGTGGATTCAGCGGCCGAGCGACGCGCCTGCTGGCTCGCACATTGGCCAATCAAGGCGAAATGTTTTGGCCACCCGTTTATCAAGCAGATTACTTGCACGTAGGTGCGTACATTGTTCAATACGCGGCATCTGGTGAAGCTGTTTCGCCGTCAGACATATTGCGCACCGATTTGATTGCCAGTCCCAAGGTCACTCCACTACCGGCGGCGGCGATCGCTCGTCGACTTGCAACGTAATACCATGTGACAATTGCTAGAGGCTTATCTGCCATGACCGAAGCTACGATGTTGGAGGACTTGTTCCGATACAATGCTTGGGCGAACCAGAGAATATTCTCGCTGAGCGCAGAGTTGTCGGATGCTCAGTTGGACACACCGCGTGAAATGGGATTCGGATCGTTGCGCAGCACGCTGTTCCACATTCTCGCCGCAGAAGAAATCTGGCTGGAACGATGGGAAGGCAAACCATGGCGCCCGTTTGAAACCCAACCGAATGGTTTGTGCCTGGCGGATATCCAGAATCGACTTGGACGAGTCGAGCATGCTCGCAACGAAATGCTGTCCCGCGAACGCTCCGCTGGCTGGCAGCGGATTGTGCTATACAAGAATGCGAAAGGGGAAGAGTTTCAAAATCGCCTGAGTGACTTAGCACTTCATGTTGCCAATCATGGAACTCATCATCGAGCCCAGGCGCTCAATTTTCTTAAGCAGTTTGGCATAACCGTGCCCGGCGGATTGGATTATTTATTTTTCCGCTTGGCGAAGCCGCACGTGAAACAGAAACCGGCTGCGGTAGATGCCTTGCGCACCTATGGCCTCGAGCTTGAGAGCGGCAATAGTCCGGCATTAGATTGGTCCCGAGATTTGACGCAAATGTACTTTTCCTACAGTGATTGGGCAAATGACCGATTGCTGAAGTTAATCGGAACCTTAGACAGCACCGCGCTCGATCTCGACTTACAAATGGGACTGGGCACGATTCGCAAAAACGCTTTGCACATTTATGATGCCGAACACTGGTGGCTGCGCAACTGGACCGAAGGCACAACCATGTACGCGCACAGCGATAAATCGACCGCGATCAACGACTTGTGTGATGCCTGGATTCCCCATCGTATGCGTAGAAACGAATTTCTAAACTCGCTGGACGGGCCCTCATCACGACGCATTGTAACGGTGCAGTTTGGTGGCCCTCCGTTAGAAATCCCGGTCGTCGAATCCCTCTTGCAATTGGGAGGTCATGGCACTCACCATCGCGCTCAACTGCTGAATATGCTTCGTCGAACAGGTTTGGCGGTACCTGCGCTCGACATAGTGGTGTGGCTTCGCGAACATTGATTCCTGAGTCGGCAAATACGAGATACCATTGGCGACCAACTCAAGAAAGCAACTCAGCGATGGGTTGCCCTTCGGTCAGCTTTACTGGCCTGCGATCATCCGAAATATTTTCGGTCGAAGGAGCGACGCCCACGGCTTGGCAGATTGTCGCCAAAAAATCGGGAACCGCGACCGGGCGATCAGCGATCTCGCGGCCATCGGGGCTGGTTTTTCCAACGATGGCTCCACCCTGAACTCCAGCGCCCGCCAATACACAAGTCCATGCATCGGGAAAGTGGTCCCGCCCACCCTGAGGATTGATCACGGGAGTTCTGCCGAATTCGCCCATCCATGCAATCGTGGTCGATGCAAGCAAGCCTCGTTCGTCCAGTTCAACCATCAGCCGAGCCCAAGCTCGATCCAGTTGGGTGCTCAATCGCTTCACCGACGCGAAGTTATCAGCGTGCGTATCCCAGGCCAAACCGCCCGGTCCATCGCTCAGCGCAACCTCGACGACGGGGACACCATGCTCGATCAATCTGCGAGCCATCAAACATCCTTGCCCAAACTCGCTATTACCGTACGATCGGCGGGTTTCATCGGATTCTTTTCGAAGATCGAACGCCGCAACTAACTCGCTTTCAGCCAACTGCATCGCTCGCCGCAGAACGGTGTCGTGAGTAGCCGGCGCACCACCGCGTGTCGCTGCGCCATAACTGTTTTGGAGCATACTCCAGAACTGTTGGCGACGCACCAGTCGCTGGCCGCTCAATTCGGTCGAGGGGGACAAGTTGTCGACGCGCAGATCGACAGGATTCTCAGGTATTGCGTCGGTGCGATTTTCTGGAACACCATTCCCATTGGCCGGTCGCGAGCTGCCAACGGTCAGCGGCTCGCGCGAGGCACCCAAGAATCCGGCACCAAATGCTGCCGGATTGATAAATGGACTTGAAAGAATACTCACATAGTCTGGTCGTGCCGAAGCGCCCGGCGATAATTCCTTGGCTAGCGACGCCGGAAACGCTGGATATCGCAAAGGTACTCCTGGACGCTGGCCGGTGCGAACCAGGAATGTCCCGCGACTGTGATCGCCTTCTTTGGTTTGCATGCTGCGCACGATCGCCAAATGCTGAGCCATCTGGGATATGCTGGCCAAGTGCTCACTAATGCGCATTCCGGGTACATTGGTCGCGATATCCTTAAATTGCCCACCATTGGCATGGCCAGGTTTTAGATCGAATGTATCCAACTGTGATGGTCCGCCGGGCATCCACAAAACAATTAGATGTTTGCTTGTGCCAGTCGCACGCATGCGAGCAGCCAAATTGGTCGTCCAGGATCCAGTTGTTCCAGCGCAGGCGCCAATGGCCATGATATTGCGCAACATTTCGCGTCGAGTATTTCGCATAGCGGCTACTTACAATTTGCTAAGGGCGGGCATGTGTTACGAGACAAGAGGGTGCATTCCCATTTTGCGTTGACCATGCCGCGACAGTTCGGTTTGTCAAGCCCAAAATCGATGTGGGAATTCCTTGGTTTTGGGAGGCAGGCGAATAGTATTTGCTATCAAAACAATGTAGTTTGCGAGTTGAACGCGA
>SYJV01000224.1 GCA_005798335.1 Planctomycetaceae bacterium
AGATAGTTTCTTACCAATACAAGCCCGAAGCGCAAGCGAGTGCATGCCAGGATTGACGCACTCGCTTGCGCTTCGGGCTTGTATTGGTAAATTCCTATCTGCCGCTCGCCTAATATTGCCACCAACTCCACTTTGCTCATCCGTTGGCTGCGCAGTTAAGCTATCGATTTGCTGGTTTATGGTCCTGAAGTGCACGGATTGCCAGCGGTGCGTATTAGCTCGTAGAATGTCGGGTTTAATGTACGGCCTAGAGTTCTAGTTACAGAACCGTTACGGAAATCATCGACCTATGTTCGAATCTCTTCAAGAAGGACTGCAATCGGCGTTCAAGTCGTTGCGAGGAAAGGGCAAACTTTCCGAATCGAACATTCGGGACGGCCTGAAAATGGTCGAAGACGCGATGATCGAAGCTGACGTGAGCTACTCCGTCGTGCGTGCGTTCATGGATCAGGTAACCGAGAAGGCGGTTGGGCAAAAAGTCCTGTTGGCACTCAAGCCACACGAAGAGTTGATTCGCATCGTTTACGAGCAATTGGTCGAAATCCTGGGGCCAGTGGACATAGCGATTCCCGTCAAACGGGACGACGTAACGATTCTGATGTTATGCGGTTTGCAGGGGTCAGGCAAAACGACGACTTGCGGCAAGCTGGCGCAGTTACTGAAAGAGCAAAAAGTTAAGCCGTTCTTGGTGGCTGCCGACTTGCAGCGTCCAGCGGCCATCGAACAGTTGCACGTGATCGGTCGCCAGCTCGACGTTCCAGTTTATAGTCAATTAGGTGCGCAAGATCCTGTCCAAGTTTGTCGTGACGGTGTAGCTAAAGCCAAGCAAGAGGGGGCTGGAATCGTCATTTTGGACACCGCCGGCCGGCTAGCCATTGACCAGGAATTGATGGGCCAGCTCACCGAAATCGATCGCCGATTGAATCCCGATCAGGTCTACCTAGTAGTTGACGGAATGACGGGGCAGGACGCCGTGAATTCAGCGTCTGCATTTAACAAGGCGCTGGAACTGGACGGCGTCATCATGACCAAATTGGATGGTGACGCGCGCGGCGGAGCACTGTTGAGCGTCAAGCATGTCACGCAAGTTCCAATCAAGTTTATCGGAACTGGCGAACATTTGGACGCATTGGAGCCGTTTCGTCCAGAAGGAATGGCCAGCCGAATCTTACAGATGGGCGATATCGTCGCAGCCGCTCGCGAAGCGCACCGCTTGATCGACGACAAAGAACGCCAAAAGCTCGAAGAACGCCTGTCCGCCGGAAATTTTACGCTGGAAGATTTCCGGAATGTGATGGAGAAAATCGCCAAGCCCGGCTTGATGCAAAAAATGATGGGGTTAATCCCTGGAATGGGTGACTTGCAGAAAATGATGCAAGGTGGCGACTCAGAGAACGACGCCCGGAGGATGCTGGGAATTATCGATTCGATGACGCCCACTGAACGACGCAACCCAAAGATTATTGATACTCCAAGGCGAAATCGCATCGCCGCGGGTGCTGGGACCGAGCCCTCTGCTGTCAGTGCGTTGATCAAGCAATTCACAACGATTGCGCCGATCATGCAAATGGCTGCCGGAAAAGGGGGCGCGGACCGAATGAAGATTATGCAGCAATTGCAGCAAGGCCTGATGGGCGATCCGAGTATGGGAGGCATCAAAACGAAAAAGGGAACCGGCAAGCGATTGTCGCCCAAAGAACGCGAGAAAATGCAGCGAGATCGAGAAAAAATGCTCAGGCAGATGAAACGTAAAAAGAAATAGAGCCGTTCACTCTCGAAAACTGCAAAAGTCGGCTCGCCAGATCTCCCGCGATGAATTACATTTAGGACCCTATCTAAATCGGACGTTTGTAGGAGTTTGTTTGTGGCTGTTCGTATCAGAATGAAAAGAATGGGACGCAAGGGGCGTCCGTTTTACCGCTTGTGTGCTGTCGACTCACGTTGCCCGCGCGATGGAAAAGTTCTCGAAGAGCTTGGCCATTACGATCCCATGGTGCGGGAGACTGATGCTCGAGCGGTTCTCAAAGGCGAGCGCATCGACTATTGGGTCAGCGTCGGAGCTCAACCCAGCGATAAGGCACAGGTGTTGATTTCGAAATACGGAACAAACGGAACACACTTGACGCAGCAAAAGGCGGCATTGGAACGTACCAAACGAAGGCCCGCAACTCCTGCATAATGCGTGCTGGCCAATGCGGGTGGATGTAATAACGCTGTTTCCTGAAATTTTCAGCGGCTACCTCTCGCAGAGTTTGCTCAGTAAAGCTATCCAACGCGGACTGATCGCAGTCCATTTGCACAACCTGCGCGATTGGTCCAAAGATAAACACCACAAGGTCGACGATCGGCCTTTTGGTGGTGGCCCGGGAATGTTGATCCGAGTCGAACCCGTGGTCGATTGCGTTGAGGACCTTCAGCGCCTGGACGAGCCCGGTCAAGTCATATTGCTTAGCCCGCAAGGTACTACTCTCGCCCAATCGATGGTTCAAGACCTCCAGCAATTTTCAAGGCTGATCTTGATCTGCGGTCGCTACGAAGGATTTGACCAGCGGGTTATCGATCTGCTGAAGCCTCTGGAAATAAGTCTAGGAGACTTTATTCTCAATGGCGGCGAAGTCGCCGCGATGGCAATCATCGATTCGGTGATGCGACTGATCCCCGGTGCACTTGGTGACGAGCGATCGAGTATCGAGGATTCGTTCTCAAAATCGAATGAAATTGAGTTTCCTCAATATACTCGGCCGCGCGAATATCGCGGACTCACAGTTCCAGACATACTTGTTAACGGAAATCACCAGTCGATAGAGCAATGGCGATTGGAACAGAGTCGCCAGCGAACCGCTGCTCGCAATGCTCAGAACAATTAACGTAAGTATCGATGAAGAAAAACTTTGCCCAGTCTGGCTTTCCACCCGAGGTTTACGACTTTTCAACGTTGAGGCAAATAATCCGGGCTAGCAAAAAATCACGGTTTCGGGCAAACTATAGCACGACTAGTTGGACAGCGCCACTTTTATCAGCCGGAAAGCGTCAGCCTCCAGTTTTGTCTCTTGCGCAAGGAAATGCGAGGCATTCGTAGCGCGAACCGGAAGCTAGCGTCTTTCGGCTGATGAAATTGGCACTCTTCAACTAGAATTTGTTGTGTGTTGGACAAGCAAACTTAGTGGCTTTGAGAAGATCATGAATAGTGCAATCATCCAGAAAGTGGAGCAGTCGTCGCTTCGCGAAAACGTCGGACAATTCGAAATTGGTGATTCCGTTGACGTGCACACCAAAATCTTGGAAGGAAACAAAGAGCGCATCCAGATTTTCTCGGGAGTCGTTATTGCTCGTAGCGGCAGCGGCAGTCGTGAAATGTTCGTAGTTCGCAGAATCGTGGCAGGCGAAGGAGTGGAACGCAAGTTTCCATTGCATTCGCCGCGCATCGATAAAATCGATGTGAAGCGCAAGAGCGTTGTGCGCCGTGCGAAACTCTATTTCTTGCGTGAGCGCAGCGGCAAGGCGGTTCGGCTGAAAGAACGCCGCGGTTGAGCACATGGTGAGTTCTTGGTTAAAAAGAATCGGCCGCTGGCTTCGCCCCAGTGGCCGATTTTCTTTGGGACCCAAGGGTGAACGCATTGCCGCGAATTTCCTGCAGGGATTGGGGTATCGAATCATCGCGCGCGGCCACCGACAAAAGCTCGGTGAAATCGATCTTATCGCCATCGACGACAACGTCTTAGTTTTTTGCGAAGTGAAAGCCTGGAGTCACGGCATCGCCGGAGAATCTGCTGAGGCAGTGAATTCGAAGAAGCAAGAACGATTGACGCGGGCAGCACTGATCTACATGAAACAACGCGGTTTACTCGAACATCCGGCTCGCTTCGACGTCATTGCCATCTCCATGGACGCCCCCGACAACCAACCCCAAATCCGCCATTTCAAAAACGCATTCGAGGCTGTTGGGCGAGGGCAAATGTTTCGCTAGCGTTATCGTCGGCCGAATGAACAATCTTGCTGTCGACAACTATTCGACTAATGCGACTTTTACACAGTGAATCGGTGGCAGTGATTGGAATAGGCAACTCCATTGCTCACCGCTATCGCGCCCAATCCACAACTGACCTGTCGTGGTCCCAAAATACAACGCCGGTGACTTGAGGTCGTCGATATCGAGGCCATCTCGCTGAACGGTAAAGAAGCTCTCTTTCTTTGGAAATCCAGTATTCAGTTTTTTCCAAGATCCTCCTCCATTGGCGCTACGCCATACAGTCGGAGCGCCACCGGGACAGGTGCGAGTCATTCCCTCCAGAGGCATTACATAAACGATGTCAGGATCGTGCGGATGTGCCACGATGGGAAAGCCGAAATCGGAGGGCAAACCTTCCGAGATCGACCGCCACGAGCGGCCATAGTCGTCGCTGCGCAGCACACCAATATTTGGATGGTTGGGATCGCCACCATGGTTTTGCATATACATTCTGCCAGGCGCGCTCTTGGGAATCACGATCTTATGCACGCACTGTCCAAATTCGGGAAACTTCTCCGGTGACCACGCTGCACCGACTCCGGTATTGCTCGGCTTGAACGTACTCCCGTCATCCTCACTGACATAGTGACCGCCGGTAGATATTCCCAAGTGAATTCGGTCGCCATCGCGCAAGATCGTGTGCATGCATAGACCGCCGTTGCCGGGCATCCACTTGCGAGCGTGCTCGTGATTGCTGATTCCGGACACCATTTCCCAAGAATCGCCGCCATTGGTGCTGCGGAACAGCGACGCTGGTTCGACACCGCACCACAGATCTTTCTTGCCTGCCCCAGGCTCCAACGACCAGATATTCGCGAGTACTCGACCATCATCTTTTGGGAAAGCGGGTGCTGATTTAGTTTCCCTAAACGATTTGCCCAAGTCGGTTGATCGCAAGATCTTCATGCCGAACCAGCTATTGCAGCTTGAACCGTAGATTTTCGGAGTGCTCCGGTTGTCGATCAGAGTCGAATATACTGCGACACCTGGCCCGAAAGGTCCTTTCAAAGAGAATTTATTCCGGTTTGAGGCTCCCTCAGCGACAAACATTCCTTTCTTCGTTCCAATAGCCAGGATTACTCGTTTGGGCATCGTTCGGTTCACCTTTGAAAATGAGTTTTACAGAAAGAGTCAGTTGCAAGATTGTGCTTAGACTATCATCCACCTGAAACTGCTGGCAATATGAATACAACGTCGCCAGCGTTTAGCGACGTGCTCATCCCATTGCATTCGCGTAGATGCGTGGTGTTGATAAATACGTTTACGTGCCGACGGACGTTGCCCCCTTCGTCACAAACGCAGCCGTATAGCGCCGGAAAACGATTCTCCAGGTCTTCAAAAACTCCTTGAATATCCTTGGCAACGGACGATATTTCCTTCGCTCCGCTGCAATACTGTTGTAGTTGACCTGGAATCTGAATGCGAATCATGCTCACGGTGTGGTCGATACCTCTCTCAGAAATTGCGCTACTCTAGCGATCATTTCTGCCTCAAAAAATTCTTTGCCGCCATGAGCACCGCCATGCACTACTTCGAACTTGGCGACCAGGCGGTTTTGCTTGTAGGCGCCGTGCAGTTCGTGAGCCTGGTTGATCGGCATTTGTGGATCTTGGTCTCCGTGGATCAAGAACAACGGCGGGTCATGCTGGTCGACGTGCGCAACTGGGCTAGCCAAGCGAGCCAAGGCAGATTGCTGTTCGGGTTGTCCGCCAAGCAGCAACTCTAGCGCCGGCACTCGTACCTTTAAACCATGAGGCGTCGATTGCGACAATATCGATTGGAGATTACTGCCGCCATAAAATGAGACGATTGCGGATACTTTCGACGATTGGTTCAAGTGCTCGCCTAAGGTACCTTCGAGCGGCTGATGCTGGTTTGTGACGCCAACCAGCGCCGCCAGATGACCGCCGGCCGAAGAACCTGCAACGAAGAACCTATCGCGATTGAGTTGGTACTGATTAGAACTGGCGCGCAAAAAGCGAATTGCCGCTTTGATATCGTGAACCTGAGCCGGAAATTTGGCTGTGGCGCTCAATCGATAGTCGACGCTGGCGATGGCGTAGCCATCGTTCAAGAGTGCGATGATCGGAACGTCTTGCTTCGATCCAGCTCGCCAAGCGCCACCGTGAACCCATACGATCAGTGGCCTGTTGGTCGCAGGCGTTTGCGGCAGGTACAGGTCCAACAACAACGGTTTGTCGGCCACCACTGCGTACTGGATATCGCGTTTTGTCGGCTCGATTGCCCCGGTTGCTGAAATCAAGACCGCCAACCAGCTTACCGCCCAAATTGATATTGCCGCAATGTCGTTCACTGCAATTGAGTACCTGCAACCTGACAAACAATTAGGTACCATGACGGTGATAATCCATGATCGAGAATTCGTAGCCAAACTTTGTAACCTTTTCATAACTATTACAAAGGTTGGGCTACTCGAACGCAACAGGCCACGACGGCGGATGACAAGCGGAATCGGTAATTTTCATAGTCGTGATACGAGGTAACAAGATGCGACAAAAACAACCAGTTCTAGGACCAGTGATTCTGCTCGCATGCGTTGTGCTTTTTTTCTCGTTTCCCGTTGTCGCGGACTCCCAAGAGAAAGCTGCGGGTGTTGATCGACCAAACGTGGTGTTGATCTTGCTGGACAACGTCGGGCAAGAGTGGTTCGGGTGCTATGGCAGTGAAGAACAGTGTACGCCAAACATCGATCGATTGGCCAGGGAAGGAGTTCGCGCTCAGAATTGTTATACGCCTCCCGTATGCGGTCCAAGTCGAACCGTGTTGCTGACTGGCAGGTATCCTCACACTACCGGCTTTCGCCTGCATCACGACGCCGCTCTGTACGGCGGCGGCGGATTATCGAGCACTCGGGAGATGATCTTTCCGCGATTGTTCCAGGATGCTGGTTACGCGACCGCAATTGCTGGCAAGTGGCAAATCAACAATCTGTATGACGAACCAAATGCCTTGACGCAACACGGTTTTCAGCAGCAATTCGCGTGGCCCGGCAGCATCGATCGCGATCGAATCAATGCGGCACAATCAGAATTGTTTCAGGACATGATTCGCCGCGAAGCTCACGAAGAACTCGCCCAATTCAATCGATTTATTGAGAACCGGTACTGGGACCCAGTTTTCATACGCAATGGTCGCCGAGAAACAATTCAGTCGCGATTCGGCCCCGACGAAATCCAGCGTTTCGCGGTACAGTTTTTGCGCGAGCATCGACAAGAGCCGTTCTTGTTGTACGTACCGATGGTACTGACACATGGCTCGTCGTTTTTGTTTCCGGTCGTACACACGCCCGACAATTTGGGCGCTGAGAAATCCAATGTCCAGTTATTTGCCGACATGCTGCGTTATGCCGATAAACTGATCGGCCAATTGGTTGCCGAACTAGAGCAACTGAAATTGCGAGACAATACGATCATCGTTGTGGCAAGCGACAATGGTACCGAGCATACGATGCAAGCCCGTCGCAATGGACGACTGGTTCGCGGTGAGTTGTACGAACTGACCGAAGCCGGTGGAAATGTCGCATTCTTGGTCAATAGTCCCAATCGAATTCCTGGCAACCGTGTCCTACCGCTGGTCGACTTCACCGACGTATATCCGACGCTTTGTGAGTTGGCCCACATTCCGCTCAACGAAAAATACCTTCCAGACGGTCGTTCGTTCGCCAAGTTTCTATTGAACGCCGAAGAAAGGACGCCGCATCGAAAATGGATATTGAACGAATATCATCGCACCCGTGTGGTACGCAACCAGCAGTTTAAATTGTACTCGGATGGTCGCTTGATCGCCGCCAACAGCGATCCAGAGGAAAGGCACGATCTGCGCAGTTCATCCGAGCCTCACTCACTCGCCGCCAAGCGAGAACTACAATCGGTGCTCGATTCGCTCCCAGCCGATAATTCATCGCCATTCTTGCTGAGAAGCTTATCTGCTTTCAAAATTCGGCACGACGAGCGCCAGAAGTAACGAGCGTAAAGTTGTTGCGTAGAGTCGCATTCCCAGCCACGGGCGTCGAAGGTGTTGCGCCGTAAAGAACGGAAGACGCTCCAACACCTAATGATTTTGTCCGTCGAATTGCGATCCCCACTCAACCATCGGCGCCCGTGGCTAGCGCCATCGGTTCACTTTTTGTCAGCCCAGCGATTGCCTGAGTCTAGCTCAGGCCAATTTTGAAATCTGAACGCGCGACCTCGAACGCCGACAACAATTTTTGTCGGCGGATCGAACCTTTCGCGGTCAAGTATTGCTGAGGAAATCGCCCTTCAACGATCGTTAGTTTTTCAGGGATGGCGTACCTTGGACTGTCGGTCAGCTTTAGACGAATTCTTTGAGTGAGCGCGCGGACCAGCGAATCACGTTGCATGAAATGCTCAGGAACAGCGTCTCGATTTAGCCAGACCAGGGCGCTGATGTGTGGTTGTCCTTCGCCAATTAGGACTAAGCGATCGATCCATGGGTCACTGGCAAGCTGACTCTCGATCGAGTGTGGCGACACCTTGTAACCGGTGCTGAGTACAATCAAATCGGACTGACGTCCGATGATGCGAAAGTGACCTCCTTGCGTTTGCTCAGCTATGTCACCTGTGTTGAGCCAGCCATCGTGAATTCGCGTGCGCGTCGAATGGTCGTCGCGCCAATATCCGAGCATGACGTGTGGACCTCTAGTCCAAAGCACGCCGTCTTGGTCGAGCCGAACCTCGACACCCATCACGGCTGGCCCGACACTGTCGGGCCGTTGAGATCCAGCGCGATTGGAGCAAACTACTGGCGAAGTTTCGGTCAGTCCATAACCTTGCAACGGAGGCAGGCCGGCCTGGGCAAGTTGATTCCACGGGTCGATGGGCAATGATGCTCCGCCGACTTGCAGCAAACGCATGCAATCGCCAACGATTGTTTGCAGGCGCTCGCGCGGACTAGAATTCGTTTCGTCAGAATTCTCCATCAGGTTTGTAAGTTTGCCCACCAAGTGTGGAACTAGGTTGGCAAGCGTTGGACGAATGATCGGAGCAAGTTGAAGAAAATTGTCCCACGAATTCGCAATACAAATAGAACTACCCGACAAGATCCACGTCGACAGCTCACATGTGCGCGCGTAGGCGTGTGAAAACGGAAGAATGTTCAGTCGCAAATCGCTCGCAAACTGTGGTGCCGCATCCAGCTTGGCCAGGGCATTGGTAAGCAAATTATTGTGCGATAGTACAACACCTCGCTCTAGGTCCGTTGTTCCCGAAGTGTAAAGCAACATAGCTGGACACTCTCGTCGCGCGCTGTGTGCGCGAGCTTGCCAATTCGCTAATTGATCCAGAGCAATTGCCGGCGCATTGAATTCAAATGCATAGGGCTGTCGAGTCAACCTCGCGCTGTTGTCGTGGCATTGCAAGGTATGGCAGGGAATCGCCGCGGGAAACAGACAGACTAATTGCGATTGCAAGCTGGGCGTGGTCAAACACATCGCCGACTCGCTATGCATAGCCAACCGAACAATCGCGGCCGGCGGTAAACGGGCATCGATAGCTACGTGCACCAGGCCAAGCATCTGGCAAGCCAAATCAACGGCGATCCACTCGGGCCCGTTCGGTAGGATGCTGCCGACATGCGCGCCTTGGTGCAGACCAATTCGATCAAGCTCGCCCGCAAGACAAATTCCCCAGCCCGCAACGTCGGCCCATGTCGCTGATTTTCGAACGCCATTGTCGACGCGAACGAAAGCGACTCGGCTGGAATTACTCAGCGCGAGGTCGAAGACTTTTGACGCAAGCGTATTATAAAAGCAAGAACTCAAAGTACGTTCGTCAACGTGTTTGTGAACCGTTCCTAGTGCGGATCATTCTGCGCGAAACTCAAGAAACTCTGACTAGTTTCGTAACTCGGCCGGTCACGACCCATTCGACGACGAAGATATTTCCGTCTCGATCAAAGCAAGCATCGTGAGGATGTACAAATTTCCCCGGTTGCCACTGCGGTCGCTTGGCTCGCATCGCGTTGCCATCGGCAAGGACTTTTTCACGCCATTCTGGATCGTCACCCAACTGCGCAACCGGTTGATTGTCTTTACCTAGGATGGTGACACGCGCATGCAGATCTGGCACAAGCAGCAAATCGCCTTGTGCATCGATGTCGGCCGGGAACAGAAAACCCTCCTGAGTGCGAATGTGTTTGTCGTCCATGTCGAACCACTGGAGTCGTTTATTCGCGCGATCGGCAACGACTAATTTGGGTGTACCATCTCGTTGGTCCAGCCACTGGCCATGGGGCGTCATGAATTTGCCGTTCTCAATCCCTTTGCCACCGAAGGCCCGGACGAATTTGTCGTCCTTGTCGTAGTGGAACAGGTAGCCGCTGCCATAACCATCGCCCAAGTAGTATCCGCCGTCAGGACGAAAGCTGGTGTTGGTTGGGCGATAAGGAACCTTTTCATCGCTGTAAACTCCGCTATCCGCATTTAGCTCAGTCTTGCCGCGTCGCCAAACAATTTCGCCCTTGAGCGTCATCTTGACGAAAGGGAGTGTTGCGTCGTTGGGCGACAGATACAAGAACTCTTCGCTCCCCTCAGTGCGAATGTCGATTCCGTGCCCAGCTCCTTTGCTGCTGGCACGTAAATCTTCTGCCATGGACTTGATCAAGCGTCCATCGGGGCTGAAAACGAACATCGATCCAGGATTACCGTGATGCGTGATATAGACCAATCCTTCTCGGTCGACGGTTACGCCGTGGGAAGCATTTCCATACTCATGTCCTGACGGGAAACTGTCGGCTCCCCAATCGTGAATACACTCGTAAACGAATTCCCCGGTTCCGACGCGAGGACGTTTGGAACCGCTCTTATCTTGAGCGTTCAGGATCAGCGGTGACACAGTTACTGCGGCCGTCGCGGTCGACACACTCTTAATAAAGCTGCGGCGGCTGTTATTACGATTGGTCGGTTGGTTCATGGGAGCGCCTCGCTTGGTTTGACTGAGCGGAACTATTCGTATCAAGATAGCCATTTTCAACGGAATTGTCATGGACTACTGCACAGTTCCACACGCACGCTTGGTTTGACTCAACATGCCCCCAAGATACCTGGGCAACCGATGTGATCAGCCGTGTTTGATTGTATACTGGGCACTTGGCAACACGCCGACGCCATTGATCGCTATTGATATTGGATACGAGTTGCGTTTATGAAGCTGCTGCAAGCCATCATTCAGCCGACAAAACTTAGTGCCGTACGCGAGGCCTTGGCGCGCATTGGCGTGGAAAGAATGACGGTTTGCGATGCTCAAGGATATGGTCGGCAACGCGGGCAAACGGAAACCTACCGCGGGCACGAATACAAGACATGGTTGTTGCGAAAGGTCTTGCTGGAAATTGTTGTCAACGACGATTTCCTGGAACGCACGATCGCGGTCCTTAATCAAGTCGCCCGCACCGGTTCCAAGGGCAATATCGGCGACGGGAAAATCTTTGTGCTACCCGCCGAGGAAGCGATCACCATCGACAGCGGACTGCGAGGACCCGAGGCCGTTTAGTTGCTTAATTGGATAGCTTCACGTTCTTGCGGAATACAAGCCCGAAGCGCAAGCGAGTGAATTGTCCTAGAGTCGTAATCGTCGTAAGTTATTCACTCGCTTGCGCTTCGGGCTTGTATTCCGCAAAAAAAGGGCGCTGTCCAATCAGTAGCGCTCGAGAAATAGGTGTCATGAATGTGTCTTGTGTCTCGGCTATGCCTTAGTTGATTGCAGGAGCGCAGTGCAGATGGACAAGAAAATCGTCGTATTCCTAACCAAAGACCTGTTCTTTATTCCTATGTTGCGAGTAGCGAGCGAACGCGTAGGGTGCGAATTCTTGATTGCGCCTTCGCTTGGCAATCCTCGATTGACCGCCGTTGCTCCAGCGAACGTATGCTTATGCATTTTAGATTTGACGCTCACGTCAGCGGACCTGTTAGCCAGCATCGCCGCACAACTTCGCGAGCGATTTCCTTGCGCCAAACTCGCCGCGTTTGGTCCACACGTGCACGAAAAGAGTTTGGCCAGCGCGGTCGGGGCAGATTTCGAATTCGTCGTGACCCGCGGCCAATTAAACAAAAACCCAGATCAATGCCTGCGTCTTTGGACTGCCCACGTAGAGTCAGAAGATACTGATTCAATCACGCAATAGCGACCGTACCCCGGCAAGACAATTTTCGCGTATTGCCAATGATTGCATTGGCCGATTTCTCCTAGACGCCTACCCTACACGTCGCAAGAGTCGCGCCCTCGCCGTGAACCTTATTTAGGCGCAATACCGTTCAACGAACGTGGGATAAGCTTCCAGCTTGTCAACCTGTAGCGGAGATTCGCCATTGCTTGCACAAGATATTGACAAGCTGGAAGCTTATCCCACGTTCGTTGAACGGTATTGGGGCTAGACGATCGCTTGCACAGGAGGCAACCAAGGCTCGGTTCTCTCCTGTTCAATCAATCCCTGGGTGGGTTCCGGCAAGCTAAGCTAGCAACCGAAATGCTCGACGATCTCGCCCGGAAGTGTAACTGGTGGCAAGGCTGCATGGCTTAATGATTGCTATGGACAATTTCGGCTGCTTTGGATAGTTGTTGGCTGGAGGCATGGACAAGCAGGTCCGTGCCAATTGCTGAGATGTTTGCGACTATCAAGGAGGAAGAGCGGCAGTGAATTTGGCGGCGCTAATAAATCGCTACCGAGACTTGATTTTTCCAGTCTCCATCATTGCTTGCGTCGGAGTAATCCTAGTCCCGCTCCCGCCAGCGGTGATGGATGTACTGCTGTCTGCGAATATTACGATATCAGTGATCGTATTGCTGACGACCATTTACATTCGCACACCGCTCGAATTCAGCGTTTTTCCTTCGATGTTGCTCGCGACCACATTGGCCAGATTGGTGCTGAATGTCGCGACGACGCGATTGATTTTGACTCGGGCGGATTCGGATGCCGAAGCAGCCGCGGGAGGCGTGATTCAGTCATTCGGCGAATTCGTGGCTGGCGACAGAATCGAAGTCGGCATTATCCTGTTCGTGATCATTGTCGCAATCCAGTTTTTGGTCATCACCAAAGGCGCGACGCGGGTCAGCGAAGTTGCCGCGAGGTTTTCGTTGGATGGAATGCCCGGGCGCCAGATGGCGATCGACGCCGACTTGAACGCGGGAGTGATCGACGAACAAGAAGCGCAGCGGCGCCGTGAGGCTGTACAGCGTCAAGCGGATTTTTTCGGGGCGATGGATGGTGCCAGTAAATTCGTGCGCGGCGATGCGATCGCGGGCATTTTCATCACACTAATCAACATCGTCGGTGGTTTGTACATTGGGATCATGTACGCGGGATTGAGCGTTTCCGAAGCCTTTATGATCTTCACCAAGCTGACGATCGGCGATGGACTGGTCAGTCAGATACCAGCGTTCTTGATTTCGTTAGCAGCCGCGTTGCTGGTTACTCGCTCGTCACAGCAATCGAATTTGCCCATCGAATTCTTGAATCAGTTGTTTGCCCGACCGCAAGCGCTGGTGGTGGCCGGCAGTTTTCTCGCACTTCTAATGTTTACACAGTTGCCGACGATGCCGCTATTGTCGCTCGGTGGTGGTTGTTTCGGGTTGGCAATAATGCTGCAACGCAACCTCAATACTCAAGGCCAAATCGACGAACAAGTAAGACGTGATGCAGAAACCGCCAAGAACAAACCACCTGAAAAGAAGCCTGAGGACTATCTCGAAGTCGATCCGATTCGCATAGAAATCGGGGCCGGCCTGTTGCAGTTGGCCGATCCGCGGCGCGGAGGCGATTTGATGGATCGTATCAGTGGAGTGCGAGCGATCATGGCGGGTGAATTAGGAATCTTACTTCCCAAGGTTCGTCTCAAAGACAAATTGAATTTGCCCGAGTCGGCGTACGAAATTCAGATCGCTGGAAATCGAGTCGCACACGGGGAAGTGCGCCCAAATGCTCTACTGGCGATCGATATGGGGAACTGCTCAGGCACCGTGCGTGGCGAGACCACTCGCGAACCAGCGGCCAATCGACCTGCGGTGTGGATCGATTCCCAAGATAAACCTCATGCGGAACTGTTGGGCTACCACATCGTCCAGCCCAGTGCCGTGATCGCGACTCATCTTCAAGAGATCGCGCGACGCCACGCCGATGAATTGCTTACCCGTGACGCGACTAAGCAGTTGGTCGATCAACTCAAACAGGTCAGCCCCACAGTGGTCGACGAACTGGTACCCAGCGTGATGAAATTGGCGGACATTCAGGCGGTGCTGCAGGCCTTACTCCGCGAAGACGTGCCGATCCGACAGCTTGGCGTCATCTTCGAAACACTCGGTGATTACGCGCCGCGTATTAAGGACCCGATCTGGTTGACCGAATACGTGCGCAGTCGATTGGCCCGAACCATTTGTCAGCGGTTTAGCGATGCGGAAGGCCGATTGCACGTGGTAACTATGGACCCAGCGATGGAAGACCGAATTGCAGCGGGTTTCGAAGTTACGGATCGAGGATTGTTGATTCGCATGTCCGCGCAAGCGATCGAGATCACGTGCAAGCAGATCGCCCAGCAACTTCGCAACCTTACGCAAGCCGGTTTGCGTCCGATTATCCTGGTCAGCCCCAGAATACGGCCCGCACTGCGCCAAATTGTTCAATCGCATTTGCCGGATTTGCGAGTTATCAGCCACACCGAAACAACCAATCAAATTCAAATTGTCTCTGTCGGTTTGGTCACCGATCCACTTCCCAAACCAAGTACTTAGATGGACAGCGCCACTTTCATTTGCATTGGAAAGAACAAGTCGTTGCAGCGAAATCGTTTAACGAACGTGGGATAAGCTTCCAGCTTGTCAATATCTTGTGCAAGCAATGGCGAAACTCCGCTACAGGTTGACAAGC
>SYJV01000024.1 GCA_005798335.1 Planctomycetaceae bacterium
AAGCTTACTCTGTTCGATTCTGGTTTGGACGATGATCAAATTCGCAATCTGTTTGGGCGGGTTGCAATTGAGGATTCAAAGATGGCCGGACAGGTTGGATGGAATGCACAATTGAACGAGCGTCGCTTTGGGCTCATAGATCGGGACATCCGGGGCACCCTGAGCAACCTTGAGAAGCTAGAATTGGCAGCATTGACGCAACTAAAGCAACTGAGACCACCAACCAACCTTCGGCCCGATGGTATTGAATTGAGTTGGTTTACCAAACGAGAACGAGGCCAGTTGCCAAATTCATATTGATAAGTCGACGCGAACAACTGGTATGCAGGTTCAACATTCGAATTACCTGTCACTTCACAATCCCAAATAATTGCGTTGGAATTATTTGCACCTGTTTTTCTACCGGCTGAGCGAACGCGGTCACGCGGCTTGGGCCAGCAATTAAGAAGAAACCATCTGTTACAATGAGGTTGCCACCTTCGGAGTCGCGAACGTCCAGGCGTGTGCGCTTGCGAATCGGTGGCCAATCCAATTGCAAGTGCTCTTGCTTTAGGTCCGCTGGGAATGTGAACAATTCGCGCGCGGTTGGCCAATGAACAGACCCGTCAGCAAGGATGCCTCGTCCAATGCCGCGAGGCGATGGCAAGGCATTAAGCGATCCAGTTGTCGTGGTAGCTGGAAATCTCGACTGTACTTGCCCTGTGATTCGATCGATCCACAACAATCGATCGCCGCCGCAAACCAAACTTGTGTTTGAAACACCCAGCAAATGGATCACGTCAGCAGCAGCGTCTGGCGGCGTGGACCACACCAGATTTCCGCTCGCCGTGTCCAACGCAAAAATCTCCGGGCTATCTTGCGGCGCACAGTACACAATATTTCCAGATACCAGGCACGGAGTTAAATCACGGTATCGAAAACGATGCGAACTGCCCGGAAATTGGTCATTCATGGATTGCCGCCGATATCGCGCCATCCACTGAATCTCTCCGCTGGTTGCGTCCAAACAAGCGATCGCGCCCAAGTTCGTATTATAAAACACGCGCCCGCCAGCAGCCGACAATAATTGGTGCGAAATAAGATTGGCTTGTTGGCTGCCCTCAATAGAACCGCTAGCCAGAATGCGCGAGCGCCAGCGAAACTGACCGCTGATGCGATCGAAAGCGGCTACGTAACGGCGCAGGCCAACGTTGTCCCGTTGCACGACCGCCATCACCAAGTTTTCGCCAAGAACAATTGGGCAACCCTCCGGTTCACTGAATTGAAAATTCGGGCCTGACAGATGCAGCGGAAATCCTGGCAGCATCCGTCCCTGCCGCCGAATATCGAGCCCCACAATGTACCCGAATGATCCAAGCTCGGCATTCGATTCTCGATTGGCCCAACCGGTAATTGGCGGCCCCATCCGTGCATACAAAAAGTCGTCCGCGATTGTCAACGTGCCGCGCGGCGTGCCCAACATGGGATAGCCCAGGGGCACAAACGCCTCGGTGTTCACTCCACTGTCATACAACGGCAAAGCCGGCGACGGTGTCGGCCAGTATTTACCCGTTTTTAGATCCAGCGCAAAAATCGCCCGCATGTGGTTGACGAATACCTTGCCGTTATGCACGATCGGATGGTACGGCAGCGCTCCGAGTTCGGCTTCTCCCACGCGCGGTTTTCCAGCCAAGTTCCGATCCAGCGCCCCGGTAATTCTATCGACTCGTTGGCGCCAAGTTGGCCAGGCGTTGATTTCGACCTTGCCGGTGAAACGTCCGTTGCGATCCTGCGCGCCCGCAAAGGACTTAATCGTTGGATTCGTGCTGAATACACCAAGTATTCGTTCATCATACCAACGTCGCGACTGCTGATTATTAGCGCGAATC
Source organism: Planctomycetaceae bacterium (assembly GCA_005798335.1). Lineage (GTDB taxonomy): Bacteria > Planctomycetota > Planctomycetia > Pirellulales > Pirellulaceae > Aureliella. Next base: position 1,869 of record SYJV01000024.1, read on the forward strand.
TCTTTTGCTGAATCGCCTCCCAAATCCTCCGCTATCGTCTCGGCCCAGTCGATGGTTGCGATTAAGTCCCCTAATGAATTTTCGAGCGCAGCCGATTGAACCAATCGCGTAACACACGCCGCCAGATCGCGCGCAAACTCGGCTTCAGTGCGTCCGCTCGCGCGATGTTGCGATAGCTCGTCCAGCCAATTTCTGACCAACTTGCGGCGATTCTCCGGACTAAGCTGCTGCCAAAGCACCGGCCAACAGAGTTCGTCGAATCGCGAAGCGCTCTTTGGCTGATTGGCATCTCGGTCGGTCGGGTCCGCGGTCGCAATCGAATTCCCTTTGGCAGTTGACTGGTCTACTTTACTGGGCTCCGAAATTGTGCGCCCAGCGTCGTGTAAGGTTCGAGCTGAGACTTGCCATGGGTTACCTTCGGGCAATGCGTTTTGAATCGCCTGCTTTGCAGCAACCGACCATCCTCGTTCCAGACACAGGTCAGCCACTCGCAGGTAAGCTTGCGAACCAATTGATGTTGCGGCAAATCGCTGGGCAACTCGATTCGCTTCAGCGAGTTCATTGCGTTGCCTAGCGTCGCTGTTGGCAGAAATAGCTGATTCGTCGTTCCAATCACGATAAAACTGCCCAGCCGCTGGATGTTCGGCAAACATTTCAAGAGTTCGATTGCGAACCCACTGGCGAATAGGAATCAAACGCTGAACAACTTGCGTCGCTGCTTTTTGGGGCGGACCATATTCGACAACCAACCCATCCGCGTCGTCAAACAACTTGGCGAGAACCTGAAACGCTTCCTGAAACTGCCCTGAACTAGACAATTGGTCGATTTGCTCCATTAGCAGGCGCAGTTGGGCGCTGGCAAAGGGAGAATAGGTTTGACCACCAACCTCAGCACCATGAACGTAGCCCACCAGTGCAGCCATCCAGCTACTGACTATCAACCAATAGAACAGCCACGTAGAGGATTTCCTCGCGGCCCAACTATTGAGATATTGGCATAACATGGTTGGCTTCCATCCAAACCTCTGGGTTGAGCCTCGCCCGACGAATTTGGAGGTAAAACAGAAGGCTCAATCCGCCTAGAATCAGCACCGGAGTACCGAGCATCAAGTAAATACTCAATTCAAAACCGCGCGCCAAATTTGCTCCCTGTCTGCCGTTTTCCAACAAACCATCTTTGCAATTCGGACATGCCATGGCATCGACGTGCAAGAGCATCGTCCAAATCAAAGCTAGCGCAAAGGTCTTCCAATAAGCCATTTCTTGATTTCCAATAATCGTTCGCGTTTCTCTTTTTCTAGGTTGGCGCTCTGCGCTCATCGAGAACCGCGCCAACCCCAATTCGATCCTCTGCGCGGCTATACCTTATAAATTTGGTACAGCATCAAGTACACAATAACACCTGTTCCGGACACATACAACCAAATCGGCCACGCCCACTTAACTATTCGTTTGTGACCAATCCGGTCGCCAGCAAGTCCCTTCCAGATCGCCCATACCGCCAGCACTGGGACGGTAACTGCCAACAACACATGGGACAGAAGCAATCCATAGTAAAAATATCGAGCGGCCAACGGAGCTACGTTCGTGTCGGTCGGAAACTTTTTACTCGGTACTTGGAAGTGATACGTTAAATAGCAGGCCAAAAACAGAACACTGACCGCAAACGTCGCTAACATGACATTGCGATGAGCTCGTTCATGGCCGAATTTAACGAGCAAAAAACCCGCGATGAGCAGTACACTGGCCAGCGAATTTAGCGAGACATTTATGTGAGGCAACCATTCGATCACTGCCTGCTCACTTTCCCGGCTGTGCCAGGAGTTTATTGATATCTTGTTGAAGTGCCAGCCACTGATTGGGATCGCTCCACGTGTAATAACCGTGAATCTTGCCTTCGCCGGTCACCAACACAAATTTTTCGGGATGGCGTTTCGGCAAAACTCCCAGCGAAAAAAATTCTGATCCAACTCGGCCGATGTAATCCATGTCGCCTGTGAAAAACAACCATTGATCCTTGTCCGCGCTAAATCGATTCGCATACTGCTGCAGAACTTCGGGGCGATCAACCTCGGGATCGACAGAAATGCTAATAAAGCGAATCGGTTTGTCTCGGTACTTGTCTTGCAATACCTCGACTTTCTTGTTTTGATTGACGCAAATCGTTGGACAGTTTGTGAAGAAGAAACCTGCAACATAGGGTTTCCCCTTTAACTCGTCCGACCCCATCTGTTTGCCGGATCGCTCTGTCAATCGAAACTTTGTTAGCCATTCTTTGTCCAAGTTTTTTTTTCGATCAGGCACCACGGTACGCTCTGCTTTACGCTCTTCACCTGCCGCGCTCAATTCTCCATTGGCACCTTCCACATAAGCAAAAC
>SYJV01000025.1 GCA_005798335.1 Planctomycetaceae bacterium
AGTCATAACCGCCAACGGACACTTCACCGAAAACCGATCCAGATTTGTCTTCCCTGACATAGCTATCAATCTCCACAAATCCATGAAACTTCCATGTTCCACAAGGATTTAGCAGATTCTCAAACATGTTGAAAGGTCTGCCTTTAATGGGCGCACCGCCGCCGGATTCATCCGAAGCGATTCGAATGCGGAGACTGAAGGAGCAGGCGCGCCGATTTTCAGCCTACGAACGTTGGGACCCGAATAACTCGCGGTTTGAAATGCGATTGCTGGTCCAACCAGTACATCGATATCGCGATGCAAAGCGACATATCATTGATGGCGCAGTATTTCTGCTGGCCGTAGAGAATAACCCTCAAGTTCTGTTGTTGCTGGAGATGCTCGAAAAAGAAAAGAACGGTTCAGAGTGGCAATATCTGCTGGCCCGCGTATCGAGCGCGGAATTGCATGTCTCGCTGGACGGAAAGGAAGTTTGGGCTCGAGACCGAACGCCAGGCATCGTGGGATCTAACACCGACCCGTACTGGCACATGGTTTCACTGCCCATCGGCGAAGTTGCACCGTGAACCGGGATCACTAAAATCGCGTAAACAAGCATCAACATCTTATATGCAGTTCCGGCCGTTGTAACCGTCTATTCAGGCTAAGTGGATGTCTGCGAACCGATTCAGGTAGGACTCAGCGTATGCGTGACACTATCCTGCTGGATCCTCCAACAGCGATTGCAGGCGCAAGCCCAGCACCTCAGGAAAATAGGCCGGCCAGCGTTCATCAATCATGCCTATTGAAATCAAGTCTCTTAGGTGGGTCTTGTCTTTGTCTCGAAAGCTGTTGAGTTTCATTTCGACCAGTTCCTTGATCGCGACGATCCTCTTTCCGTCGATATTAACAACTTGCTCGGTGTCAGGAGTTGCCGTGACATATTCCGGACGTACTCTTTCGCCGGCGAGTATAACATGGACTCATTGACTCGGCTTTCCACTGGGCCCATCTAAGAACACAATGGCATCCATCACTTTGTCCCGTAGAAAACCAGCTTTCGTAAGCGCACAGGTCGCTCGGTCGAGATCGGCATCGCGCAGCAGAATATCAACATCGCGCGTATTTCGAACTGCACCGTCATCGATTGTTGCCACCCAAGCGGCCACAGCATGGCCACCGATAACGGCATACGGCACGTTCGCTTGTTCTAGCGCATCGCATGTGCGATTTAACCGCTGCCGGACTTTCTCCACGGCGCTAAACATCCTATCGAATACGTAGGGGCCTTGTTCGCGAGCCAATTGTTCCAAGCTTTCGGGAATCATAGCCCAAGTATATATCGGAAGCGGTACAAGAGTTCCCGCAATGCGCTGAAAATCTGCCAATGCGCTCGCATTACGCTTCGTAGTCGTTATTCAGAAATCGACTGCGTGCTCACGGGCAGTTTCAGACCAATTTGGGAGACTGGCACAATTGGCAATTTTTGCCAATTGTGCTAAACTGGATCAAAGGACGGAACTCAATCATCCAAGGCCATCGGAGCACCTAAAATGGCAACGAAGAACGTTAGCCTGACGGAACATTACTCGGAGTTGGTCGACTCACTTGTTAGTTCCGGTAAATACAAGAACGCAAGTGAAGTGGTTCGTGAAGGATTGCGTTTGCTTGAACAACGAACGTCTGAAGATGAGCGGCGAATTGATTTGTTGCAGCAGCTAGCTACCGAAGGGTTTCGACAACTCGATCAGGGTGAAGGAGTTGGACTGAACACCAGTAGTCAGGTATCTGCTCATATTTCCAAGTTGGGCCGCCAAGCGGCGAAGCTCGCTAAAAATGGAAAGAGTGGTTGATCTAGTGCCGCGTGTAGTACTCGCCCCGGCTGCGGAAGAAGACATTGTCAAGATTCTAGCTTGGAGCCACGAGCACTTTGGCGAGCAAGCAAGATTGCGCTACGAAGCACTATTGACTCAGGCTATCGTCGACATAGCCGAAGATCCAGAAAGAATTGGTAGTCTGTCACGCGAGGAACTGGCTGTGGGTGCCCGCACTTATCACCTGTCGCACAGTCGACAGCGGATCGCCAAGTCGGTTGGCGTGGTCGGTAGCCCAGGGCATTTTTTATTGCTTCGCCATACTACTGATGGCGAAGTTGAAATTGGCCGAGTTCTGCACGACAGCATGGATCTTGTCTTCAACCTTCCGGAAATCTATTTGGTCGATCCGAATGAGCCGAAGTAACCAGATTCTATTTCGAAACAGACGATGATTATTCTGCGGCAGAAAGCTGTCTGTTGATTTTGCGATATTCATCAACATGAAGACCGAAAAACTACCAACTGGATTCACCTCCTAACAAAAAGAAACGTACCATTGGCGCTTTGGTCGTCGTTGTCCCAAAGTTTTTGGCCGTCGAGGTATCCGCGCGCTCGACGTGAGGTCGCGGGTGCGAATGCGTAATACCACTGAGGGCCGCTATCGGTCTTGCGAGCTTCCAACAACACAAATATCTCGGGATCAGTGCCATACGCAAACGCGAAAATCGCTCCGTCGATCAGATTCGCCGGCATGGGGTCGTATCGATAGATCGGCTGTGAAAGTAAACGGAGCTTTTCAATTTGTCCGCTATCGTTTTTCGTTATCTCTCCTGTGAACTTCTGACGCAAGACGTTTCGCATTTGGGTCTGGCGACGAGCTGGTGCGTTGTCCGGTGTTGGCACTCCCTCAAGCTTCACAAAAGTCAAACCGCCAACTCGTGGACGCCAAGGGACTGCTTGTTTGCTCTGTGCGTCGATCGAATGCGTGCAGAGCGATTGTAGTTCGAAGCTATCGGTTACATCGTCGTACGTCCAGATACCGATCGTTGCAACAGGTTGGCCACCGGCGGTCCAGAGGTATAGCTCGCCGCCGATCGATTTGACTTCGGGATTGGCCCAGGAGAAAATCGGTCGTTCGCGCAGCGCGATTTTAGCCGGTGAATCACCCGTAAGCTCATACGACTGGGCCAGCTTCAACATCCGCTCGTGGCGAATTTCCTCTGCGGTTTGTTCCTGTTTTTCCTGAGCACCTAACGAACCAAAGATGATTAGGACCAGATAGAAATACGCAAATCTAAGCATTAATATTTCCTGCGTTTATTTGGGGACCACGCGAAGCAAAATGCGCTTCGCCAAGTCGCCATCGGAATTGGACGACTTAACCGCGGACTTTTTCCTCTTCGTAATTGCTTTGTCCGGTGATTCATCAAGTGGCAGGTAAGCCGTTTGCAATTCCCTACCGAGACCATCGCCGTTATCATCGAGCAGAGCATGTTCCGATTGAAGGCGTTCGAGGCTCTTGAATCGACCGTGGATCTCGAGGTTCGTTGCCAAGTAAAGATCAAGCAGCGATATCGATCCGTCCTTGTCGATATCTGCCAACTCTTGTGTTTCATGCTTGCCGCTTAACACACGAGCCAGCGCGTAAGGCATCTCGGTCGCGGTAAACTCACTACCATCGGTTGCGGCAATGGTCACGGCATGATTATCACGTAGCGGTTTCAACCACATACCGCTGACGGGAAACGTGCAAAAGATGACTCGCTCTTGACTCTGAATCGGTTTTAGCCAGCCCACCAGCTCTTGAGCGTCAAAGTCGCGCCCTTGAACGTTAAACGCGCTGCGATTGTTGTAGTAGCTCGCATGGCCCAGCATAATGAGCCAACAAGCATCCACTGGCTGCATATCCTTAGCGACGCCTTGTAATATTTCAGCCACGGACTCGCGCGTGCAGATCGGCGCACTTGGCAGCTCCTTTGCCAAGTCGCTCACCATCGTTTCGTCGCCGACCACAACCTTCAAGCGAGGCGCTTCCACTTGTAATGCACTCGACGCGGAAGTCGCGATTAACTTAACCGCCTCGGTCAGATTTTCGCGATGTTCGTCGTCACCGGGCAAGCCGCACATGAGGATCAGCCATCGATTTCCCGACGCAGCAGTCGCGGACTCCGATAGCGTCAATGCGAGCAGAAGAACGCAACTGATTCTCAGCACATGCCAAGCTGGAAGCTTAGCCCACGGGGAAACTCGCATCGGGAAGAGCATCATTGAACTCCGGTGTCTCTCACTGTTCGTTCAAACGCATCCTGGCACAAAACGACTCCGGATACCACTGTTTTCGGAATCGTCGAGATGACTTCACCGGACTCCAAAGACTGAACGCGACCCGACCAGTCGATGGCCAACCATCCGAAAGTTTCATCATGCGCTACTGAAGCGATCGTCGCGGGCAAGTCCCGCGTGAAGTTCACCCGCAACGAACTTCCTTCGAAGGAGATTAACTGCGAGGAATGGTCAACTGCGGCCCAGTCGTTAGCAACCACCAGCAATTCGCGACCAGTGGCTGACCAGCGAGCCGAGCCGACAGGTGCTCCTACGAGAACTTGGTCGAGAATCTGACCAGATTGCAGGTCCCAGCGAATTAGGCTTCCTTGACTATCCCCACTCACCAAACCGCCCTCTGCATGGAAAGCTATACTCGTGATAGGAGCGCGGTGGCTGCCGATCAATGACACAGACTGCATCGAAACCGGATCCCACAAGTGTACTTCTCCAGCCGCGTTGCCAATGACCAATCGCCGTGTCTCAGGAATGTAGGCAACCGCCCGCATGTCGTTCGATTCGAATTGATGATTAACATCACCCAAATGCAATTCGAGCCCAGCCCCCGCGCGAGCAACCAGTCGCAAGCCACGTGTGTCGATTCTGAGATCCGCCCAAGCTTGTTCGGGAGCCTCGTTCCACCAGCCGCGCGGCGCTGGAGGCAATGGAACGAGATCCATTTCATCGGTCGTTTTGCCCATCTCCTTACTTGCCAAGCGTCCGTAGGTTGCTTCGCTTGTGCTTGCCACTGAGACATTGGGCAACTCTCGCATTACTTGTCGCGATGACGCATGCGCAACGAATACCGGGAACGGATGGACTAACAACGAACTGCAAATGACAACGGTAGGCAAACCATAGGACCCAACCACACGTGGCGATTTCGCGTTGTTCATGATCCGTCGCAATCGCTCTTCTAGAAATTCCGATGGCTGCATAGGACTTGCAAGACGCGGTGTGCAAACCTTTGCATTGCTCAGGAAATCTACGACACTCAACAGTGTTTCTGCATAGGCGCGAGGCGCGATATGCAATTTGGAAATTGCCCAAGCATCGCAAGCGGCTTCTTCGTGCCGTTCGAGCTGTTGCCGCGCGACGAACACCAGTGGAAACCACCAATAGGCGGCCGTTACCAGCCACTCCAGCCAACGTACCCAATGATCTCTTCGTAGATAATGAGCCAACTCGTGCGCCAAGAACGCTCGTCGCTGTCCATCGTTCAGTCTTCGCCACAATCGCTCGGGACAGACAATGCAAGTACTATTCCCTACACCGAACAGCATGGGAGACACACTCGCTGAAATCAAACGCACCGGCGGAACAGAGACTGATTGATTTCTCACGCGATGTGAGGCCCGAACTTGAACGAGCGATTTGACGATCTCAGTCGCCGCTTGATCGATGACACTCTCGCGATGTAACAAGTTTGAAAAACGCGAGTATCGAACTAGTCCACGTATAATAATCACCAACGATCCCAATATCACGCCACATAATATTGCTTCGGAGAGCGTTGAAATACGCATTCGCGATGGCTCGATGGTTGCCAAACTGATGCTAAACAGCGCCTCCTGCAAATTCGAGGAGTTTTGATCAGAGACCATAGGTGCTAGTTGACTGTGCTCTTCGAAGTTCAGTAAACCAATCACGTTGGCCAACGGTGCGATCCAATCGCGCGGTATATCAATGGGAGCCAAGACGATCGGCGGAGTGACCAGCTTGACAAAGACTGCCACCCATAACCAGTGCGCGATCACCGCGTTTCGACCGGAGCGACCGACGAGAAACGCGACGCTAGCCAGTAAGCTGGCAACGACAATATTGCTGGCGATGACTAGAAGCAGGTTGTTCATGTGCATAAGATTCGATGCTAGGGGCGGTCCATTTCGTCGAGCGTTTCACGGAGGCGCTGCCGCTGTTTGGAGGACAGTTTGCTCGAACGCACTAGATGCGTGATCAATGAGGCTAAAGTGCCATCGCTCAGTTCGTCAGCGGTGGCTTGCAAACGTCTAGAGATCAGATCCTCTCGCTCGATTGCCGCGTGAAACAGGTGGGGCCAAGTCTCGCGATCTCGACCAACACATTCTTTGGCCTCCAGTCGAGATAACAGCTTCTGGACAGTGGCAATGTCCGACGGCGTGGAAGCACCATACAACCATTGCGATAGATCTTTGCAGGAAGCTGAACCGTGTTCCCAAAGCTGTTCGAGAATCGCCAACTCAGCAGCCGTAACATCTTGTGACGGTTTAACCATTAATAAGAACTCCAAAATAAAACGGGACTAATAAATTTCGTATGATTTACTGTGTCTAGTCTATAGTTTAGCCGCTCATGCCAAACCGGTTGTGCGGCGCCAAATCCACTCGGATGTCAGCAAACCGAGCATCATCAACCAGATCCACCATTGACTCCAGGCAGGCGATACTTCACGCTTCGGCGCCCCAACGGTTTCCTTTCGGTTCTTGATGATCCGCGCCAGTTCATCTGGGCTTTGCAGCACCTGACCACCAGAGAGCTGAGCCAAGCGTACCATCAACTCGCGGTTGGGCAGCGGGTTTTGTTGCTCGAACGGATCGCTCAAAATCTGAACTGCCAGCGACGTGCTGTCGACTTGAGTACCGTGATCAAATGAAGTCGATCCTGCAGCGCCTTCGTAAGCGGTCATTTCAATCCGTAATCCGTTGTCTCCTAGGCCACTCGACTCACTCAGCATCAGGTCCAGCGTGTAATGTTCGCCGATAGCGTTGGGTTGCAGAGGCAACTCTTCACCCCAGGCGATGCGCGGGCCGGTCTCGCCACTTTCTCGTTTTACATTTTCGGGCCAAAGAACAGGCGAATACAACGACGAATTGTCCAGCGACATCGGTTCAAACATCGCCCACACACCATATTTCTGCGATCGCCGCGCGGACTCGTCGAATGCCACTGCTGTGACTTGGAGTTTCTCGCCGGGACGATAGAACCGCTTGTCGGAGGTCGCGACCAACCGACGCCTGCCAACCGATGAACCCTCGGTTGCCCAGTACACTAAGTTGCGCCACAATTTTCCGGCCGCTCGCTCAGGTTGCGGGCCCCATGATTCCGCCAAAGTTGTGAATGCATTGCCAGCCAGATCAACTGTCGATACGAGCACTCGCCCGCGACCGGCTCGCTGTGCAACCAGCACCGGTTGCGATGGTTCCTCGGCAGTCGTTGCCAGAGTTTGCGACATCGGCTTGGTTACAACGTTGCTCACGCCAAGCTGCAATGGCGGCAGCGTGCCGAGCAATTGAGCATTTGAAGATTCCTCAAACCGCAATCGCCATATCGGATGCTTAAGTTCGCTAATCCGAACCACAGTGTCCCGCGCGGCGGTCTGCTTGAGTTCATCCAAACGAATTGGCAGCAGAGCTGCCAGTGGATTGCTGTCCCAACTGGCCGTCTCGAGCGCTTCCCGACCCGTAACAATCATGCCGCCACCGCGTCCTTCGATCCACAGGGACAACTGTTCCAACTGCTGAGGTTCGAGTTCTAGATCGCCGGGCCCAATGTGACTGAATACAAGGCAATCGTATGAGAACAGTTCGGCTCGCGTCTGAGGAAAACCTTCGCCGACACGACTGCCACTTTGACTGAACGTGCGGAGTTGGCCGACACCCATGCGCAGGACAACTGTGCATTCGATATCCTCGTCTTCCTGAAGTGCATCGCGAATGTTTGACGCGCGCATCGTTATGTTCGCCGGTGCTGGCACGTTCACACCGACAATTGACGCGATCGAATTGATTAGCGAACTTTGGATGCCGGATTCTCCTTCCACATACAGCACCCGCAATTTTGTGCGATCGATTTCGATATGCGTCTGAACGCGATTATTGCGGTCGGTCAGCTCACCTGGGATCGAATCGACCACAACAGTTAACTCCTCCGATCGATCTTCAACACGAAATGAAAGTACAACCGATTGCGCGCCGCCGGTCAAAGTGATAGGCACTTCGGCAAGTTGTGTCTGATCACCTACCGCGAGGCGATTTTGGCGAAAGATGCGAGCGACGGTGCGCTGGCCGTTGAAACCGAAACTGCGAATGAATAGGGTCATTTCGTTTTCAGTATATTTGCGCACTCGTGGCTCGGAGACGAGCGACACGATGGCGATGTCGCCGGTCCCCTGCATCTGACCAACCGGCACGACATGAATGGGAATGCCATTTTTTCCAAAGTGTTCGGCCATCCGTTCTACCGACTCCGTTGCGCGTACTCTGCCGTCGGACAACAACACGACACCGGCAGAGCCACCCGGATCGATCTGTGTCGAGAGTTGCCGCAATGCATCGGCCAATCGCGAATCGGTGGCGTCCGGAGGAGCGATTTTCGCCTCTAAATTGGTCGATTCCGGAGGCGCCGCATTGGTTGGAGCCGATTTCGTTTGTGTGAGGATCGGTTCTGTCCGTAATGTGTTCGCTGGCGATTGTGGTGTATTGGCCGTGGACGTCTGCGATTCATTGTGCAGCGGCATCAATCGATGTCCGAAGCGATACGACTTGCATTGAGTCGCGACGTTACGCCCCGCAATTTCTTCGGCCTGCCCGACGAAGCTCAAACAATCCTGCCAGCGCGTTGACTGGCCACCCAATTGCATGCTCTGCGAACCATCGAGCAAATAGTACAGTGTCGAACGCGAAGTCTGCCCGGGTTGTTCGTCTACGATCGAAGGCCCCAGCAGAATCGAGATCGCGAAGATAAGTACAACCGTACGCAATAAGCTCAAACCCAAATGACGTCGAGCCAGTGACTTGCCCCAACCGGCTCGCAGGATAACCCACGCGACCGAGCAAGTGGCGATCAAAACGCACCACTGCGTGCCGGTAATCGCTGGCATCCACGATAGCCTTGACTCAGCGAAAATAGGAATCATGGTCCAGTTCCTTCGGCCAGGCTACGAAAATATCGATCGACTAAGTCGATATATTGAGGCGGCACTGGCGAATTGCGATCGACGGCGATCTCCATCAAAATCAACTCTTGAATGCGTCGCCGCAATTCCTTTTGGACGTCGATCACGCTTCCCGCGATTGATGAAGTATTCGGTTGGAATTGCGCGTCCAACTTATCTGCTTCTGCATCTAATCCCGCGCTGCGCAGTGCCAATTCCAATTCGCGTACTTTTCTCGCGATGTCACCTGACGTCTGGCGCGAGTTTCCATCTTGCGTCGGTTCAACTGGAGGCTCTGTCCCCGAAGCAGTCTTGGGCTGAGTCTTCTGTTGGCTGTCATCCGATTGTTCCATCAAGAGCTGGGCAAGCTCGTTGGCCTTTGATTCAAGTTGCCGCAATTGGTCAACACGGGGCGTAACCAACTGCCGATAAAAGTTGTCCAATTGCGTGGCAGTGTCAGCGTATTGCCGCGCACGTTGCTCTGCTGCGGTCGCGTATTCCTTTACCAATTTTTCATCGAGAGGTTGATTGCTGGCCGCTCGCGTAGCTGCTAATTCCCTTGCAAGCTCGATCTTTTTGACCAACTCTTGCAGCCGGTCATGAATCTCGCTGGCTTCGAGGTTTCCCAACGCTGGTGGCTTAGCCAGAACATCCTCCATCGTATCGGCTCGACCCTTCAATCGACGCGAGATCCTTTGCAGCCTCGCTTGTGAGTTTTTTGACTGAGCTCGCGGGGTGCTATCCAGGGCGTTTGAAGCATTGTCATTTTCACGCACCGAATCTTGCGTGTTGGTGTCTCTCTGGTTCGGGCGGACAATTGTCTTAGCAACGTCGGCCAGAGTGTGGGATATTCGCGATTGTTCGCTTTCCAAATTCGCCATCGACGTCGCCAAATCGCGAACTGCGGCGATGCGGTTAGACGGCTCCTGCTCCGTTAGGGACTTCACGTGTTCGGCCAATTCGATCAAATCGTCCGAAAGCTCACGAGCAACTCGTGGTACATCCGCCAGATTGTCCGTTCGAAATTCTCCAATCAACTCGTCCATTTCTTTGAGGCCGTCGCGCATTCGCTGGTCGACTAGTTTGGATTGCTTCACGTCAGCGCTGAGCGTGTCGTCAATTTCTTGTAGGCGATCGACCAGACCTTGCTGTCGAGACTGAAACTCTTCCTTTGTATTATCCTCCTGCTCGTTCTTTTTTGCATCGTCGCTTGTTTCAGCCGCCGTTGATTCAGGGGACTTGTCAGGAGATTTCGCATCTACGGTATTTGGCTTATCAGCGATGTTGGGCTCGGCCAGCGTCCTTTCGGTGTCCTCGGCCAGCGTTTTTTGATCGAGGGCAATGGCCAGTAATGTATCCGCTAACTGTCGGTCGTTTTCTGTCGGCGCGCCACGCATCCGCTGGCGCAATTGTCGGCGCAGTTGCTGGAAATCGACGGCTGTCATATTGAACCTGGTCGTAATGGACCGCTCGATCGTATTTCTGGCTTCCGCCAGCGATCGCAAGGCGTCCTCTTCGCGTTGTAAGGCACTTGTATAACTAGCGACCGACAGAGAATCGGAGGCTTGGAGCATTGCAACTTCGGCTTGACTGAGCGCCTCGGAGCTGTCGTTGCCTCGCGCAGCCAAGAACTCTGCCAGAAATCGCGTTAGGTCAGCCAGTTCGCTCTGGCTGGCCGTGACCCGTTCGAGCGAAATCAATTGTCGATTCTCGTCCTCGCCAGCTCGCTCGAACTTTCGCGTTCGATTAACGATGTAACGCTGGCGTCTAATGATTTCGTCCAGTTCGGGCAGTCCGCTACCTGAACCGCCAAATCCGATTCCAGCTTCCCGTTCGGTCCAGTATTGCCGCAGAGGTCGGATGTCGATGTAGCGCACGTCCGATTCGACGCGCTGCGGAGCCCCGTCGCGATTGTCCACTGCGTAAGCATAGTAACTGACGAAATCTTGTTCGGTCAAAGTGAACGACTCCAACGGCAGGATTTCATCGAGGCGAACTTGGGTCCTCGGGACAACGGCAAGTTTTGACTCTTGAGTAGAAGCCGAGGGAGAATTTTCTGGTAGCTCTTCGTCTGCATTCCACAAAGTCAATTCGACCGGCTCTTCGTCTCCCAACTGGATCACGATGGCAGCTTGAGTAAGACCGTAGTCATCTGCCACTTGAACTTGCATCGGCAACTCGGCCAGCATGTGAGCCCGAATATTGTCGACGGGCTCGCGCCACTCGATGCGCGGCGTCGCGTCGTGACGGACGCGTAAACGGCCCGCGACCGGTACCATGGGAGTCCCATCAGTTCCCTTTCCCGAAAAACGCCAGTGACTTGAGCGATCGGTAGGGAGTGAGAACATCCATTGCGCCTGGGTCGCTCCAGAGGATACCTGTGCCGCCTGAAGTTGATTGGCTTTTTCACCGATTTCCAACACAGCCTCGTGCAAAGGGTGTTTTGTACTGATGACTACCTGAACCTGCGAACCGGCAAGAACCGTAACTTCCGGGCCAACGAATTCGCGCTTGTCAAGTCGCGTATAGGCCGGCGGAATAACCGAAGTCGAAACTCGTTCCGCAACGATCAGAGGTTGAACATCAACTCGATAAATCTCAGTCGGGCGACCCGCGGAGATAAACTGATATTCGATTTGTCGAGTGAGCTTGCCGAACGATGCCGCAAAAAGCGTACGACGTGAGTCAACCTGATCCGACCCTGGCTGACCGGAATGCGCCTTGTTGTTTGACGATTCTTTTGCCGTTTCGGGAAGCAATTCGCTTTCCAGCCATGTGGCATCGCTTGCATTTCGGTGTCGCAGTATAACGGAATGCTGTGGCCGTCCCTGCAATTCCATCGACAGTGTCAACGCAGAGCCTTCCAGCAGTTTCACATTGCCTGGCAATACCGTTGAGATCGCGTAGGGTCGGTCCTGGCCCGCCGCTCGCAACAACGCGACTCGCCAATCATTTTCAAAAATGAGGCCACCAAGGCTGGCCGCGGAAATGCAAAAACCCAACAAACCAACAATTACAGCGAATCGCGTTGGCAGAATCTGCGTGGGCGACTCGGTTTCCCACCGTGCCAGCGTTTGATTGCCGAGCGCTGCGAGCATCGCCTCAGGTGCGCGCAAACGACCTTCCACATTCTCCAAAACCGTTCGCAATCGTTGTCCAAATGTCGCAAAGCGATTTTCCAAAACGCTTGCAAATCGGCGCTGCCGCGAATCGATCACCGTTTGAGTTCCATAGTAACCAAGCCCCACCAGGACAGTTGCACAAGCGCCTACGAATAATACCCTGCGCACCGCCAGCTGCCATTCCCACAGCAAATCACAGAGCGCCAGCGCGAGCCAACTGAGCGCTAGCGCCGCCAGCGCAACGACCAAACCCGCGGCCAGTCTCACGAACAAGTATCGATGGCGCAAACTGTGAAAACGCTGTGCAACTTCGAACGTAACCGCAGATGTAATCATTGGACCGACCCTCATGAGGGTGTACGATTGGATAAAGCGAATTCAAATATCAACAAGACGACCAGTGCCGCAGCCAACCATGGCCACAACTCGCGTCGTTTGTCCTTCTCAACTAATCTTGCGGTCGGCGAATTTTCGCCTTGCGCCGGCGTTAATTCAAAGTGTTTGAAAAACGTTGCGGCATCGATCCGCGCGGTATCGGATTCCTTGGCGTGTGTGTTTATCGCGTACAACGCTTCGTCG
The DNA here is from genome assembly GCA_005798335.1 of Planctomycetaceae bacterium. Taxonomy (GTDB): domain Bacteria; phylum Planctomycetota; class Planctomycetia; order Pirellulales; family Pirellulaceae; genus Aureliella. The sequence goes on from SYJV01000025.1 coordinate 12,732, forward strand.
TGGGTCTGAAACCCAGGTTCGTTGAACAAAGTTTGTGCACGAAGCGACTGGTCGCTAGTGGCCGAAGAACTTGTATCCTTCTTCGCATTGTGTTCGGTCTTCAGCAATTGAGAGGGCGAGGAATCGCTAGTGGATGAACTGTGTAGTAGATCACCAACGTGGCGAAAGCGAACTGGACCCTCACCGGCCAGACCTAGCAGATCCGACGCAATCTGGCGCACCAAAGGCAGGTAGAGAGGACTGGTCGTCCAATTGCTGGACTTGTTGTCCGCCGACGAGAGGAACCACGCAATCTTACCTTTGCCGAGATCGTGTTTGGTCAACGCTGGCTGGCCATCATCGAAGCTGGCAATCACATGTTTCTCATCTGGAACTTCTGCCTTGACTAGTGAACTGAACGCAAGTCGACTCAGGTCTCCATTCTGAGGATCGCGAAACGGGTCCAGCATGTTGGCATTGGGCGCAAGAGACACAAGTCGAAAAGGCATGGTGGCAGCCATTTCCGTACGCACTAAAGTGCCGGGAAACAACCTCGAATCGCCCCATTGGCTGGCAATCGAATCGGAGAGGTTGGTACCTGAGAAGACCAATAGTCGGCCACCTCCGAGCACATACGCTTCCAGTTGCTGAACCAAGCTGAGTGGAGTCAGCCCGGCATCGGCTACGACGATCAACGAAATTTCGTTGGGGGAAAGCGTTGGCAACAAATCGTCTTCGATGTACGCCGCGTGAACATCGAAAACACGATGAATGTTTTCCGTCTTTGGTTGGTCTGGCTCTTCTTCATCCTGCGAAGTGCTGGCATCCTCGCTAGCGCGATTTAGATTAATCCCCTGTTTCAGTGCGGCAACCAGATAATAACTGGCCGAGCGAAAGCCAGCATCTTGTGAACCGGGATCGATGACTAAAACAGACTTTGGAGCTGCCACATCTACAGCGGTAACGCGTCTGTTGTCGCTTGCTAGATCATCCTCCAGGTCGATATCGACCGTAATCTGCCATTTTCCGGACTCGAGTGTTCCAAAATCGAAAGCCACTTCGGCCGCTTGCTCTTTAGCGATATTCAGCGTTTTCTTCTGCCGGACGGATCGAGCACCGCTAAGCGCGAGAGCGGTGATGGGGACTTCCTCCACGGCCATCGCACCATAATTGAAGAGCGATGTTTTAACGACCACCGGCCGGCTGGGCGGTAATTGCGGAGCATCTGTTGTAACAGACAAGATGGCACAGTTATTGGCTGCAGGCCGGCCAATATCGATAATGCGCACTGGTACATCGCGAGGAAACGCCAAGTCTTTCGCAGCCGTATCGGCCGACGCGAGCCCGATCGCTTGCAAGTCGGTAACCAAGATGACTTCTGCCTTCGAAAGAGGACGTGCCGCAATTCGATCCCGCGCCCAACTGAGCGCGGCAAAATAATTGGTGTCTCCCGATAGGACCCGAGGCGGACTGGGGCGAGTCGTCCCTTCCGGCAATGGCTCCACATGGGCATCGAACCAAGCCCACCGTACATTGCCTTCACCGTTGGACCGTTCGACGTACTCCGATGCGGCAGCTATGGCATCGTCCAACAGACGACCGGACTGGCCCTGCATCGTCATACTGGCAGAGCGATCGAGTAGTACGATACGTTCTTGATCTCCCTCGCCGCCTGAAATTTCCGCAAAGAATGGGCGAGCGAACAACGCGGCGAGCAATCCAACGAGCAACATGCGAACAGACAGCAATAGCCAGCGCCGGATGCGTCGGCGATGGGACGAATCGTGAAGCACTTCCTGCAAGAATCGCATTGTGCCGAATTCAATGCGTCGCACTTGCCATCTACTGAGCAGATGAACAGCGACGGGGATGGCCAAAGCGGCCAAGGCCATCAGGAATCCAGCTTGAACTAGTCCCATGTTTCTTCAGCTCGTTCTACGAACCAAGTAATCTATCAATGCGATCGAGGGCGGCATGTCCGTTGTCAGTTCGATTCGGTCGACCGATTGCAGTAAACATAAATCGTTCAGTTCGCGGCACCACGCGTCCACGCGTTTATCGTAGGCTAATCGTATGCTCTCAACATCCGTTGTGATTTCCAATTCGCCTTCGAGATCGACGAAACGCATTCGTCCTTCTTTGGGCATTCGTCGCTCCCACGGATCGAGAATATGAAACACGATGACTTCGTGACCTCGATGCTTCAACTGCTGCAAGCCTCGAGAGAATCCGTCGGTCTTATCGACCAAATCGCTGAGGATCACGACAATGCCTCGATGTCGAGCCAACGATGCCGCTTGTTCCAGGCTCTTGGATATCGATGTAACTTTGGCTATCGGCGGTTGCGATAGTAAGTGGACGCAGTCCTCCCAGCGGCCCGGTTTGGCGGAAGGTTCCAGATACGTGGTGATACAGTCGCTGACCAGGCCCATCGCGACAGCATCCCGTTGCTTGACCGCCAGGCTCGCCAGCGCAGCGGCAAGCGTCGCCGCATAATCGAATTTCGTTAGCGGTCCGCCGAGCCGACATTGCATTGAGCGACTGTTGTCGACTAGTAAATACAAATTCAGGTTCGTTTCCGCGTCGAATTCCTTGACATACAGTTTGCGATTGCGCGCGAACAGTTTCCAATTTACGTGGCGCAAATCGTCGCCAGGTCCGTATCGTCGATGGGATGAGAATTCGACGCTGTAACCGACAAACGGGCTCCGATGCAATCCCTGAAGAAAGCCCTCAACCACGCTGCGCGCTCGCAACTCCAGCGAATTGAGCTTAGCCAACTCTTCGGGCTTGAGCCAATGTTGGCCGTTCGCCGGAACATTCGACTTGACAATCCGACTATCCGGCTTGCCAGAACGAGACTCGGATTTAACGGGACCCGGCGCGGCGATCATCGCGATTCTTCCTTCACGGCGGCTAGCAACATGTCAATGACGTGATCTGCGTCCACGTTATCGGCTCGCCCATGAAAGTTCAGCACCAATCGATGCCTGAGTACGGGATGCGCGAGGGCTCGAATGTCAGCAAAGTCGACGTGATAGCGCCCTTCGAGTACAGCACGAGCTTTCCCTGCCAAGACGAGAGCTTGACTGGCGCGAGGACTGGCTCCGTATGTGACATACTTGGTGATCGCCTCGATACCCGAGACCCCTCGCACATCCCGCACCGGGCGTGTGGCTCCGACCAAACGAGCCGCATACAGGATAACATCATCGGAGACAGGAACCGCCCGCACGATCTCTTGCAACTTCAGTAGATCTTCCGTGGCCATGACAGATGAAAGTTGAGGCTGGTCAGTGCCCGTTGTTCCACGGACAATGGCCGCTTCTTCTTGAACGGTCGGGTAGCGAACTCGTACGTTGAACATGAACCGATCGACCTGAGCCTCTGGCAAGGGATAAGTCCCTTCCATTTCGATTGGGTTTTGTGTTGCCACAACGAAGAATGGCGGATCAAGGGTATAGGTCGTGCTTCCCACCGAAACTTCGTGTTCTTGCATGGCCTGCAAAAGTGCCGCTTGCGTTTTTGGAGGCGTTCGATTGATCTCGTCGGCCAACAGGAAGTTCGTAAACACCGGTCCGGGGACGAATTTCAGACGATGACCACCTCCTCCTTCGTGCTCCTCGATTACATCAGTCCCTGTGATGTCCGAAGGCATCAGGTCCGGAGTGAACTGAACTCGTTTGAACTTCAAATCCAGTGTTCGAGCCAGAGTTCGAGCCATGAGAGTTTTCCCCAACCCTGGCACACCGTGCAGCAGCACATGGCCGCGACACAAGAGCCCCAGCAACAGCAGATCCACAACGTCTTGTTGCCCCACAATGATTTTGCCAATTTCAGCCCTGAGTTGCTCGCGTGCATCGCGCAGTTGTTGCACTTGTTCGATGAGTTGAGATCCATTGCTGCCGGAGTTCAACGCTTTCTCGATCGCAACACTCATGAAATAGAGCCCTTCTAATTGGACAGCAATTCTCAGCTCACAACTTGTTCACTCAGCCCAGGCACTCGGCATCATTGTAGACATTGCGTCTTAATTGTCAATGCGAGATTTGGTTTTGGGTATTTCTGCGGATCGACTTGCATGATGGCTAGTTTCCCGACATAACTTCTTTTCGCGATTGTGATTTTGGGCATTTGATGCAAAGAAATAGCTCTTGTCCATTCACTGGATGCCTGAGCTAGCTTCATCAGGGCTATGCTGGACGACTTCTCCACAGGCTTTACGACTGCAAGCGAAAGTCACTAAATGACTGAATTTGACCACCCCTGGAAGGAAGCAATCGACGAGTACTTCTCTTTTTTCGTGTTGCTGTGTTTTCCAGAAATCTTCGCTCAAATCGATTGGTCAGTGGCCCCGAGGTTGCTCGACAAGGAGCTGCAGCAGATCGCATCGCAAAGTGAATCTGGCGTCCGCTACGTCGACAAGCTCGTGGAAGTTAAGTTACTTTCTGGCGAGGTCGAGTGGGTGCTGATTCATATCGAGTTCCAGAATCAAAAGGAAACGGAATTCCCAAAAAGGATGTTTAGCTATTTCTATCGCTTGACGGACAAATACGATCGCCGCGTCGTTAGTTTGGCAGTTCTCGGTGATGGCAACCCGCAATGGCGTCCGTCGAGTTATTCGTTGGCAACTTTGGGATGCGAGTTGGAGTTTCGGTTTCCGATGGTCAAGTTGCTGGATTTCGAAGCCCGAACGGACGAATTGGAATCTTCGGCTAATCCAGTATCGCTTCTAATTTTGGCACATTTGCATGCCCTCCGAACGCAGCGTCGGCCTTCGGATCGGCTACAATGGAAAATCAAGTTGGTACGCGCACTTTACGAACGTGGTTATTCCAAGTTGGAAGTTCTGAAAATATTCCGATTGATCGACTGGATGCTGGACTTGCCCAAAGATCTGGAGCCTACGTTTCGAACCGCCGTGGAACAAATCGAAGAGGAGAAGAACATGCCCTACGTAACTTCCATCGAGCGACTAGCCCACGCCGAGGGGATTGAACAGGGTATCGAGCAGGGTATCGAGCAGGGTCTTGAGCAGGGTCTTGAGCAGGGTCTTGAGCAGGGAATCGAACGGTCAATTGAGATCTTAGTTCGCAAGAGATTTGGAGAGATCGGGATTTCTATTGCGAGAGAATTGACGTCTGATTCCGATTTGCCACGACTTGAGCAAATACTTGAGTCGGCAGCGACCGTCCAGAGCGTTGACCAGCTACGAACTATGTTCGCGCGTTGAGAGAGTTGAACTCGACAAAGCGATCCAATCGCACAGACGGGAAATGCCTCGGTTGCTACTTGCTGAACTTGGCCGCTTCTTGTGCGTCAACCAAGCCGTCTCGATCGTGATCCAATTGGTGAAAAATATCGCGAGGCCCTAGAAACTCGTCCCAAATCAAGTCGCCGTCACCGTTGCGGTCCATGCGCTGGAACCAGATCGGGCCACTGGGTGGTTGTAAAACGACAGTGGGAGTTTCGGCCTCCGGTCGGTCGACTCGACCGAAGAGACTTACACCTCCCCGCTGAATGTTTATCCGAAAGGATTTTGATAGCTTGGATGGATTGATCGAGTGCTTGTCATTGCATCTGGCAATCAAGTTGTTTTCCGCCTGACGAAGCTCGCGGACCGATATGCGTCCATCGGTATTCTGGTCGAGTATCTGAAAGAAACCGCTCCCAGTATCCAGCAGCGTAACCTGGCAACTGGTTGATGCTGGCTCGGTGTAAGTCCGAACATAGCTCAGCATCTCATCGGCAAATACGCGAGAGTCTCCGTTGGCGTCCATCGCGTCGAACAAGTAGCGCTCAAACCGCTGATGCTCGGCGATCTCGTCGCGATCGAGGTATCCGTTCCCGTCCGCATCGATTTCGTTAAACGCCGAAAGTGCATTGCGGTTAGCTTCTTCCAACAGGTCGCGATGAGTGTAGCCGATACTCAGCGTCATCGCACCGCTGGATAGGCTGACGACTCCGGAGTTCATTCGCTTGGCGTCACCTGCCTGCTGGCCACCGATCAATCCCAACGCATTCCCATCGCGGCCAGCAAGATCGATCGACACAGTTAAATCGGGTTCCGCGTCCACCAGTTTTGTCAGTTCCCGAGCGTCGATCAATTTATCGCCGTCACGATCCAACTTCACGCACCGCTCGCCAACGCCTCCCAGTTCATTAGCCGACAACTTGCCGTCGCGGTCGACGTCGTATCGACGCATCAGTCGCAGAGCCAGCGTTGGCTCCGTCGCGTCGCGCAACAATTCAGTGCGAACCGAATCCGGTGGCTCGCTCCCCGCAGTGTCAATAACTGCATTCGCTGCGTTGCGATCAACTTGGTTCAAGAACTCATCAAAGGTAATGCATTGGTCAAAGTCCAGATCCCGTTTAGCCAAGCTCGCCGCCGCTGTGCGCATCTCGACTCGTTCGATCATTCCCGAATTGTTCTCGTCGAGCACTTGAAAGACGCTCAAATCCTGAGCGGACAGCGAGTTGTTCTGTCGAAACGTCATCAACTGGCCCGCGACTCGCTGAACGGCTTGCGAGAGATCATCGTCCGTGTAACTTTTCTCAGACCGCAGCGATTCGAGGAATTTGTTGCCAGAAAATCGACGCCCTGTAGTAAACAACGGATGCTTAGCCGTTTCCTGCCGGCTGATCTTGCCATCATGGTTTGCGTCGAGCATGCCGCGCAACTTGTGCAAGTACTCCTTGCGCAGCGCACTCAAGCTCTTTTCAGAATCCGTCACGTAGGCTCGCAGATGCACTGGCCCGCTGGGCAACAGCAGGATCATATCGTGCCGGCTGTCCGGTTGCGTCGTTCCCGATGCAGATTTAGCGGACGAGTCTCGCTCCTCTGCAAGACACCGGTGCTGATTGAGTGTCGCGAAAGTGAATTCAACGACTCCCAAGACACACGCCAAGAGCGCGGGCAGGATTCGACGATCGAATACCATGGCATGCATCTGGCACGTTTCCTCGATTTAGTCTTTCAAACAAGTTCCGTGATTGGATTGGCCTTGTCGACCAAAGGGATCGGACGATCACCGCTGTTGTTGCTGGATTGCGAATCAATGCCGAGCAACTCGAGAATGGTGGCCATTAACTCGCCGGTCGAAACTGGGCGATCCTTCACGTCGTTGCCATCGGGAGTCGTCGCGCCCACAATTTGACCGGCCTTCAGCTTGCCGCCCGCGAGCGCGACACTCCACGCATCGGGGAAATGATCGCGGCCACTGGCTTGGTTTATTTTCGGTGTTCGCCCAAACTCGCCCATCCACACCACCACCGTCGATTCCAGCATGTTGCGATCCCGCAAATCGGTAAGCAATGTCGACCAAGCTGGATCAAGCACTTCGCAAATCGATTTCACCGTATTGAAATTATTGACGTGCGAATCCCAGCTTCCTTGTGTTGCTCCTTCCAATGTAACTTCGACGAACGGTACTCCTCTTTCGACCAGCCGTCGGGCCAGAAGACATCCCTGGCCGAAACGACTGCGACCATAAGCATCGCGAAGCATCGCTGGCTCCTCGTCCAAGTTAAAGGCGCCGTCGCCTCGCGTTTCGACCATGCGTAGGGCGGATTCATATATCGCCGCATGCTTGGCGGTTGCCGACGAACCAGCGTTTACATTGTTCCGCAGCATGCCCAACAAAGTCTTCCGCTCTGCTATCTGGGATGCGTTCGCATTGATGGCTTCCAAGTTTTCGACAGTCAAATTAGCACGAGTCGTCGGATCGCCGCTTGAACCGGAAACCTGCAGCGGCGCGTACTTCGGACCGAGAAAGCCCGGCCCCAGCGATCCAAGCCGAAACGGTGCGATGGCGACGAAACCTGGCAACTGCGAAGACTCCACTTGCAACCGATGCGCGACCATTGATCCAAGAACTGGATACTCCAGCGCGCCTCCCACAGGTCGATAACCAGTCATCATCAGTTGCGTTGCCCGGCTGTGATCGCCCTCCTTGGTCTTCATCGATCGAACGAGAGCCACATCTTTCATCTGCTTAGCCAAACCGGGAAAATGCTCAGCCAATTCGATACCGGGTTCCGACGTCGAAATCGCTTTGATTGGCCCACCATTGGCGTGTCGCGGCTTTGGATCAAGCGTATCGAGCTGGCTTGGTCCACCCGCCATCCACAGCAAGATGCAAGCTCGTGGCGGTCGCTTGCCTCCGGCATTGGCCATCAGGTAAGGCATCAGATTGGAACAACTGAATCCGGCCAATGAGGCGGCAGAGATCCTCAACAGATCCCGGCGTGAAAACGACTGAAAACGAAAATCTATCGACATAGTACAAACTCCGGACTGTTTAACAGTGCCCACAACAGTTCGCTCATCACTCGCTGACGAGCCGCATCATCCGACTTACTCTCCAGCAGTTGTTCAATCGCTGCGGATTCTTCGGAGGTAGGACGGCGTGTCAGCACGGCCATGAACAGAGTTTCGACTCGATCCCCGGTTTGCAGGAAAGGGGAATCGGTAATCGCACGCAACAATCGGCCAGTTTCCGGATTAACCGCGTCACTAGTCAAGCGACCGTTCATCAACAACAGAGCTTGTGGGATTCCCGCCGAATAATCCTCGGGCGTTCGACCACTCGATTCGCTCAATCGGCTGACCAATTGCATGCGGTCTCCCGACCAACGCGGCGAATTGGGATTGATGCGGCTGATCGGTAAATGCAATGCCTGCTCGAGTGAATTGAATACTTGTTCCGGGCTGCCACACTTCATTGGACGATAAAATTGATTTGGATCGGCGGTGATGTCTTGCGATACTGATTGATACCAATCCGATTTGCAGATAGCAGCAATCAGTGACCGGACGCGGTAACCGTCGGCGGCAAATTTTTCGCCCAGCTCATCTGCGAATCGACGCTCTTCGGGTTTGGCCCAATCGAGATTCTCGACCTCAGCATACAACCCTCGCCCAACCAGATGTTGCCAAAATCGATTCACCGCAGTCGCCGCGAAGTTCGGATTATTCTTGGAAGTCATCCACTCTCCCAATCGAGCTCGCAACGATTGTGACGACGCCGACGATCCGGTGTTCAGCGGTTCAGCAGACCAAAGCAGCTTGGCTTGGTAAGTTTTATTTTCATAGCGGATTCGCCCCAACTCAGCCGATGGTGTCGAATCCGTTGCTGGCGCCGACCGAAGATCACCGAAGAAAGCTGCCAAGCCCCAAAAGTCTGGCTGTTTCCATGAACTGAAAGGATGATCGTGACATTGAGTACACTCGATGCGCACTCCCAACATAACTCGAGAGAGGTTGCCAGCATAATTCTCTGGTAGGCCACCCAACAACTGATAATAGTTCATCGAGCCGGTTGCCACACCCGCGGCTACCACGGCCGGTGTCTCGCTATCCTGAACTCGAATCAGCTTGCGCATCATGTCGTCGAACGGCGTATCGTTGGCGAACTGGCCCCTCAGCCAAGCTTCCAACCCATCCGTCGGACCATCGGTCGCCGTTCCCGCCGGCAACAGCACCTGCCGCCACTGTCGAGCCATTTGTTCCGGGGCCAAGCGTGCGTTGCTTTCTGCACGTTCGCCTTCGCCGAACACGAGATCTTCGATCAGCCGAGAGCGACGTTCGCTTTGCGATTGTTCGTAATCGCGCAGCTCCGAAACACTCGGAACTCGTCCCAGCAAGTCGAGATACACTCGCCTGGCAAAGGTGAGATCATCACACTTCTGCGGCGCCGCTCCCCAAACCTCTTGCCCGCGAGCATTCATCCACTTGGCCAGCTCGTCGCCTCGCGGATCCGCCGCGACCCCGGAGACCAGCCAAGTCGATACCAGTCCGCAAAAGACAAATTGGGAGAAATGTTTCCTGTGTTGCATCATTCAACCCTTCGCAAATCGCTTAGAACTGAAGGACATTGTAGACATGTCGTCTAAATTGTCAAGTGCTATAGAATTCCGAACAAATTTAGCAACATCCGAACCAATTCGATGTACGCAATCAGTGTACTTCCGCCTCCACTTCCGTCACGATCCAAACGCCCCATCAATAGCCAACCTAATTCAAACCCAAGCCGCCATCGGCTGATTACTGTTTGCTAGCGTTGAGAAAATTCCTTCAAATTACACTTCAACAATAGAAAACTGAGGTAGAAAATGAAGTCGATCTCTGTACCCGAATTCCGGCAACGGGCGAAGCTATTTTGTCAGCCGTTGAAAAAGGGCAAAGTGTCGTCCTTACATACCGTGGTAGACCCCGGTTGCAAGACTCGAACCGATTGGCCAAGAAACCGTCGATAGTGACGATCCATTTTATCACCTGAACGAGTTGGCCGCCGAGTCTGGTAAATCGCACAGTAATTCGGAAATGGATGGATTGGTTTACTGCGAATGATCTTCTCTGACACCTGCGGCTTCTATGAACTCTTGGCTTTCTAAAGCACTTGGACCAGGCTTGGTTATTCACCGACTGTTTAAGTTTTCGTATCATACAGAGACGCCTGGTGCGCGAGTCGCTAACCCAAGACGAGTATTTCGAAGACGCGGGGTTTTTGGCCCTGCTCAAATGAAGTCGATTGCTCAATGGTCTGGGTGCTCTCGCGCCGCTGGTTTCTTGATCAACTTGCGTCAAGTTTCGACCAGTTCCATTGCATGCTTTGTTGCTTTCCGTTCATTGCCCCGCCGCAAACAATATTTCTCAACAGGAGCCCCAATATGCGATTCGAAACGCTCAGCCGGATAAGTGCGATCACACTGATAGTCTTTATTTCCGTGGCGACAACTCGCGGCGCAGAACCGAAACAAGGTGCAGTAAATCGGGCTGCGCTGGGTGGCGACGTCGTCCTTGAGACGGTGTTCGTACCTCCCGGTGAATTTATGATGGGGAGCACTCCTGAAGAAAAAGCTTGGGCAACGGGAATCGAAGGGGGAGCACAGCCAGGGACGGCGCGTGAGTCGTATGAGGGCGAGCGGCCGCGGCGTATGAAGGTGAATTACGGTTTCTGGATGGGCCGTACCGAAGTGACGGTTGGACAGTTCCAACGATTTGTCTCCGAAACCGGGTACGTGACTGACGCAGAAAAGCCGGGCGGCAAGACCCAATGCTTCAACCCGAAATGGTCCAGCTACAACATGACCACTAAAGTGACTCATGCTTGGGAGCCGATGCCGGGCAAGAGCTGGCGCGACCCGAATTTTCAATTTCCCATGCGCGAAGATTTTCCAGTAGTGTGCGTGAGTTGGACGGACGCAAGGGCATTTGGCCAGTGGTTGACAAAGCACCAGCGCGCGGCGGGTGCCCTGCCAGAAGGTCTAGAATATCGCCTTCCCACGGAAACAGAATGGGAATACGCATGTCGCGGCGCCAACAAGGAGAGCAAGTATTTTTGGTGGGGGAATGAGCTGAGCGAAGGCGAGGGCCGGTTCAATATCTCGGCTGTTGATTTCCTGCCCGACCGGAAACAAAAGTGGCCGCTGGCTAGTGCGCCGTGGAGCGACGGGTTTTCGTTTGTAGCGCCTGTGGACAGCTTTGGCCCGCGGGGCCGCAACGATTTCGGGATAGCCGATATGTGCGGCAACGTCTGGGAGGTCATTCTCGACCATTTCGATCCGGCGGGCGGCCACGAAGAACTGCTCGTTGCATCGGAGAACTACCGTCCCGTCTGCCGGGGCGGCAACTACTTTGACGTTCCCGGCAACGCCCGCTGCGCAGTTCGATTGGGTCTGGCCGGTCCTCATTACTCTGATTCCCGCGACGGATTCCGCATCTGCCTCGGTCCGCCGCGCAGTATTGATCGATAGCTTGCTAGTCAGCGTACTTGCACTGACTCAATAGAGCCGGACCGGGATCATTGCAGTGGGGAAGCGCGACTCCCAGTGCTCCAACCTGAAACTAAAAGAGAGCGGAAAAGTGCTAGCCGGCTAGCACTCTTCCGCTCTCTTTTTCTTTGGTTGATGGCCGATTTTTGGCGCCTCGACTTGCGCGGCTCGATGAGTGGCGGCGACGGACAAGCCGACTCGATCGTCGTCAATGGTACTCAAGGGGACGACACCATCAACGTCAGCGGCGACTCGGGAGGGTTGAGAGTTCAGGGACTGACCAGCGAAGTGCGTATATTCCATCAAGAGCAAACTCACGATCGTTTGACGGTTAATGCGCTGGCTGGGAACGATACTGTCAATTCGACTTCGCTGGAATCCGATGGCGTCCTACTGACTGTCACCGGTGGCTTGGGGAATGATACACTGCTTGGAGGTGAGAGCAACGAGCTGTTCGTCGGTGGTGACGGTAGTGACGTAGTCTCGATGGGTGCAGGCGACGATACTTCGGTGTGGAACCCTGGTGATGATAATGACACCATCGAAGGGCAGGATGGCTACGACAAATTAGCCTTTAACGGGGCGAACGTTGCTGAGAATATTGCCATCTCTGCGATCGGCCCGCGAGTCCAATTCACGCGCAATGTTGCATCGGTGGTCCTCGACTTGAATGGCCTTGAGAATATCGCATATTTGGGTTTGGGAGGAGCCGATGTTGTCGTGGTCAATGATTTGACTGGAACAGATGTCGCGGAGATTAATTTGGATCTTTCCGGCCCGAGTGGTGGCGTGGATTCGCAGTCCGACTCAGTGATCGTGAATGGATCAGGCTTACAAGCAAGCGGAATTGGCTTGACCGTCGACGGCGGGGACAATGATGACATTATCGTCGGCAGCGAAGGAGTGGATGTTCTGTTTGGTGGCGATGGAGATGACGTCCTGTTAGGTGGTCCGGGCGTAGATGTCCTGGACGGTGGCAATGGCGACAACATCATCATCCCAGACTAAAGCGATAGAGTCCGGATTGGACAAATGCCTCGCGCCGGTGGTGAAAACCACCGGTTGCGAAGCCTGCATGAAGTGAAAAATGTCCGATATTCGCCGAAAAACAAAGGGCAAACGCTACCCCTCACAAAAAAAGCTGCCAGATTTCAATATTTCTTGGCTCATTTTTTTGTGAAAAGCGGATTACCAGATGTGAGCAAGCATTGTGTCGAAATACGGTTTGACAAGTGGAGATTCAAAAGTGAATCGGTACGTATATTTCGCCTATGGTGTTGTATGCCACGTGATGTTTTTGGCTTTGTTCATGTACATGATAGGATTCGTCGGCAATTTTGTCGTTCCCAAGACGATCGATTCTGGAACGCGCGAGCCGCTGGCGTTGGCGATCTCGATTAATCTGCTCTTGATGGGGCTATTCGCCGTTCAGCATTCGGTCATGGCGCGACCAGCCTTCAAACGCATTTGGACTCGCATCGTTCCTCAACCAATCGAACGCAGCACGTATGTATTGGCAGCTTGCATTGTGACAGCCGTGTTGATGTGGCAGTGGCGGAGTATCGATTTCATCATTTGGGACCTGCGGAATTCCGGACTGCGAGTTGCGTTATGGTGCCTGTTTGCGGCGGGTTGGTTGCTGGTCCCGGCAGTAACTTTGCTGATCAATCACTTCGACCTCTTTGGTACTCGTCAGGTGTGGTTGCACCTCAAACGTCGCGAACAAACGACGCTTCCCTTTCGCGAACCTTCGCTCTACAAACGAATTCGACACCCGTTGTACGTTGGATGGGCAATTGCGTTTTGGGCTGCACCAACAATGACGGCTGGTCATCTGATGTTCGCGTTGATCATGACTCTGTACATGGCGGTCGCAGTGATATTCGAGGAACGTGACCTGGTGGCGCACTTTGGACAGCAGTACGAAGATTACCAACGCCGAGTGCCAATGTTCTTGCCAAAGTTGAAGTTGCGAAAGAACGCTGACGAAAACCAAGAATCGCACGGTTCGTTTAAGCAAAACGACTCATGTACCGACCTGTGCCGCGCCTAACGATTACGAAACCGATGTAAACCATGTTCGGGACACTCTTACCCGAACGTGGCACAATTGCCGGAGCTTCCGTTCATCATGATTGCACAAAGCCGATACTCGCGATTTGGGTCTTCTCAACGCGGAGGAAAAAGTGGTTACAATAAGGTCCGATGCTCAGCGATCAAGTCCTGTCCCTCCCGGAAGATGGAATCTATGTCGTCGCCCGGATCAGTTTCCCATTGGATTCTGGCTCTCAAAGATGGCGATTCAGCGGCCGCTCAGCCACTTTGGGAGCGGTACTACAGGCAATTGGTTGCTCTGGCTCGCAAGAAACTGAATTCTTCTCACCGACGAGCCGACGACGAAGAGGACGTTGTTCAAAATGCATTCCATAGATTCTTCCGAGCGGTAGGTGAGGGACGCTTTCCTCAACTCGAAGATCGCGACAACCTTTGGCGATTGCTAGCACCAAACGGTTTTTTTGCCAATTCGTCTTCAGTTTGAAATCGCACGAAGTTATACTTCCGTAACTGGATGGTAAGCATCGCAGACACGGTGGTACTTTCAAGTGGCCAAGGATGGCGAACTGTTCGAACAATGGTTGGACGAAGGCGGAATTCCACAACGCTTTCGCGAACCACAACCACGCGCTGTGTTGCGGGCGGCCTATGACTTTCTCCAACAAGCTGAGGACGACTATGCCAGTCGCCGCATCCCCGCGCACTTTTTTTTGAATTGTGGTTTGGATTTGAAGCTGGCTCAGATCGCGCGTCTGGTGGGTGTCACACGACCCACGGCGTCGCGACAGAACAATCTCTCGTCGCGGCAAGTGGTGCGCGAGATTCAACATCGACTCTCAGGCCGGCCCCACGGAAAACTCCTGCCGCGCTACGCCGGGCCCATCGCTCAATTCCTGGTCACCAAGCCGCAGGCCAGCCGCGACGACCTGCTCGATTTCATCGAAGCTACTTGGAACATGCGTGTCTCGTTAACCGCCTTGCATAACTTCCTGCAGAAGTACGGCTTGGACCGCCAGTCGCTTCAGCGGTCGGCGCCCCCTCAAGCGCCTCTTCCGGCCGACTACGAACGGACGTTGATCGAGGTTTTGGATCAACCACCCGTCTCCGGCTTGCCTGTGCCGCAACCAACCGAGGATTTTTTTTGGACACACGCAATACGCCGGCGGCTTCCTGCTGATGCCGCAAGTGCTTGACTGGTGGCGGATCGCTCAACAGTGCTTCTCTGACGACTACGGTTCTCTGCAACGTGGGTTCCTGACCAGTATCTGGATGTTGATCGTCGGCATCGAACGCGTCTTTCCTCTGGAGCAGATTGACGATCCGGGCTTTGCGCTGTTGACCGGCAATCCGCGCGGCTGCCCGACTCGGCACATGGTCGTCGCTTGGCGAAAGCATCTGCTGTGGAACGAAGTAGACCGCGTCTGTCACCGCACCAGCCCATGGGACTTGCTGCAAGACGCCGACTCTCTGGTGAGTTTCGACGAGCACTCGATTCCCCGCTGGACCAAAAAGTTCTCCATTCCCAAGGGATTCGTCACCACGCGCAACAAGTACATGCGATCACTATCTTTGGTCCAATCATCGCTGAGGCAACTCCAAAAAGCGAACGAAAAAAGCCACGCAAGAGTTGAAACTCGTACGTGGCTTAAAAATTATCCGGCGATACCTACTTTCACGCTGTGAAGGCACTATCATCG
>SYJV01000225.1 GCA_005798335.1 Planctomycetaceae bacterium
AATAGGCAGTAGAATGTAGCCTTTGCTTGCACAATATATTGAATATTGACAAGCTGGAAGCTTATCCCACGTTGCATGAACCACGCAGAACTTTCAAGACTGAAGGCGATCCGAGGTGGCACTAGAACTCAAGATCCCAAGCACCTGCCAAATTCTGCTCAAGCCGCCGAAAGCGGCTCGCTGTTGCATGCTCTCATAGGCGCGCCGGCATTTCTCACAGCTTGCTAAGTGTCGCTTTACTGCTCGCACTTGCTCAGCATCCAATCGTTCGTGGATGTAGTCATCCAGCATGGCGTAGGCACTACTACAGGAAATCGTCTGAGCATTGGATTGCCAAAAGCCGAAGCCAATTACAAGTAAGCAGATTGAAAGCACGACAAGACCCAACCGTCGCTTTGCAACTTGCCGACGTCGATGGCTAACTTGTTGGGCCACTTCCGCAAGAGTACCCGACGGACACGGCTGCCACTGGTCATTGTTTTCGACAGAGTTCATGGAGTTCGCCACCAAGTGAACAACTAAAGCATGAGGGTTGGCAAAAAGGGAACGATACCCAAATTATGGCGTAGATCATGTAACGTGGGATAAGCTTCCAGCTTGTCATAACTTCCAGCTTGTCAATATATTGTGCAAGCATGGGCTACACTCTACTGCCTATTGACAAGCTGGAAGCTTTTCCCACGTTTAAAGAACCACGCCATAATTATCGGAAACCGTTGGCAACGAAAATGTATTGTACGTCACAAACATTCGAATTTTTCAAAATTGTTCGAGCGCTGCTACGATCCCCAGGTCGCTCAACTGACGATTTCGCCGGACGGGGAACCGTTGATGGTGACGCAAGGTTGTTTCGCCTCGGAGTAGAAGCCCGTCGCCTGAGATTAGCATACGAGTACGACCCATTCTTTTCGCTACCGATTGCCCGCGTCGATCCAAGTGGTTGAAATTCGTGGGAACCGGCGACGCTGGGACTGGGCTGATAAGAAGTGAACCGTCGGCGCTAGCCTGGGGCGTCGAGGGTGTTGCGCCCAAATTCATGGAAATCATTCCAAAACCTAATGATTTCGTGCATCGATGGAGAGCGATGTAACGCTACTTTCGCGGAGCGAAAGGCGACACTCATTTTTCGCCCGATGCCGAGTCATCTTTTTGTCTACTATCATCTTCTCGTAAGCGCATCGGGACGTTCATGTTTTCGTGCAGCACGCTGATCACTCCAATGGTGTCCGGAGAAATCGCTCGGAAGAAGATAAAGTGCCGCTCGTATCGGATAAAGTAGATACCGGGAAGCCCTTCATCCAATACCGGTCGCCATCGATGACGATCGTCCGCAGCTTCGTGTATCGTATTAACGAGCCCGCGAACATACTTGTCTGCCTGAGCTTCTCCCCACGTACGTTCGGTGTAGTCCCAGATTTCAAGCAGACGGCTTCTGGCGGCGCGAAGAAACTTAACTTCCACGCTTCGCACTCCGCGATCTGGCCTCTCCTATCAGGCTGTCGATTGCTATCGTTTCAAACTCCGACTCTGACGCTTCGACTCCGGCCTTCAATTCATGCCGCAACCAAAGCCATTTACGCTGTTCCTCGCGTTCGTAGTCACGTCTCACGAGGTCTCGAATGTACTCGCTCGCCGAGGCATAGACCCCCGAATCGCCCGTTCGTGCCAGGATAAACCGTTGAAGTTCACCCGAAAATCTAACATTTACGCCTTCTGCCATAAGAACATCCTCCACTGGGATGATACTCATTGTCCCACAGGATGTCAAATTTGTGGGACGCGCGGGCTGTGATTGGTTTAATGTTCAAGCCACACGCAACCGCTCGCGAAAACATCAACAGCGCGAGCAAGCCATGAACGGCCAAGCAATTGCCAACCAATGAATCCACCCCTTTCAAGACAACAAACTTCCCCCGAAACCTACCAACCCCCACATCTTAACGGCATTCGCCAGTTAGAAAAGTGGGTGGCCCTCATTTTCTAACGAAGCCGAGGACCAGTGGGACGGCGGAATAGTTTACACCGCCAATCTGCCGCTCATCGTCATTGGCGACGAGATGCTGCTCTGCGTCAAAGGGCGACGATGAAGTTGGCCAATCCCATTCTTTTTTTGTTTTCTAAGAACTGAAAATCGATCTGGATTTGGCACAGTGTTGTGTGGGGCCAATTCGACACAATTTTTTAGAATGGTTCGGCATCCATCCGAAACACTGTATTAGATTGGGCACAAGAAGTTGGATTGAAGTTTCGCGCCAAGATCGGAGATGTTTCATCTCCTTCAAATTGGAAACTCAAACCCATTCCCGACATACATATCGAAGGAATTGAATTTCACATTCCTGTAATGCCGGGGTATTACTCAGATGAAACAGCAATTTGAAGAAATAGTTGATCGATTGCTTTTGCACGCCTGGGGTAGCGAAGACGCGTCCAACCCGCACCTTTTGGCAGATTCAATGTGGATGCTTGAACATGGTAAAGTAATCGACTTTGATTCACTCCGCTCAAAGATTCTTGGTGAACTGCAGCAGTTAAATATTGAGATGAAATCGCTTCCGATGGATGTTGTGCCTCAGCGGCTAGCATTTGCGATAAATCAAATGATCGTTCTTATTCTTGAGCAGATTCTCCTCTATCGAGAGATGCTAATCTATCGAAAGAGTTGACCCTGTTTGCAACAGACATTGGCAGAGCATGGTATTGGATACTATCCGGAGACATCGACTCAATCGTAGACGGAATTTAGATGGTGGCAGAACTAATTTCGAAGAGTGGCGATTGCTTTGGCGAACCTTTTCCGCTCCGTCCGCGCGGTCGAAGCCATCCCGTGCACAGCCGCTCCATCAGCCTTCAAATTCTCGATTCGATCGCGTAGTTCTTTGGCTTCCAGCTTCCAATTATCGCGACTGACGGTAAGATCCCGCACCCTACCATCCAGAGCCTTGACCCGTTTCTGCTGATCTTGCGCCCTTTCTTCCAAGTATCGCGGCTAACGAATTCGCCTCGAAACATCATCCGCCTCCCTGCAAAAACTCCCCACCAACCGCCAGAACAATCCACAACATGCCACAGAATGGACTGGAACGACTTTCCATGTCAATTGCAGTCTTTCAACAGGCTAGCTCTACGCACAGACATCGATTTGCCTCACGTAGGTCTCGGAAAATTCCGAGTTACGTGATAGCCACAATTGGATTGAATATCAAATCGTTTACCGATAGAATTGGATGATTATGACAACTGTAAGCGAAATCGAAAACGCCATAAAGCAACTTAGTCCTGACGAACTCTTGGCCTTTCGGCAATGGTATTCGGCCTTTGATTTCGAGAGTTGGGATGATCAGATCGAACGAGATTCGAAAACTGGAAAACTTGATTTCTTGCTAGACGAGGTGCGACACGATATTCGCGAAGGTCGGACGAAGGAAATATGATCCACAGAACTACGCCGCGATTTTGGCGTTGCTACAATGCACTGCCTGCGGAAGTTCGGGAACTGGCCGACGCGAACTACGAATTGCTGAAAAATGATCCTGGGCATCCATCACTGCAATTGAAGCCCATTGGGTCGTTTTGGTCGGTACGAGTTGGCTTGTCGTATCGTGCGCTTGGCGTTCGCGATGTTCGCCGCCGCGATACCTTGGTCGTTCGTCCTTCGAAAGATCGTATGGAAAACCCGTACTCGCCTTCAATTCAAATGGGCGAACGAGATTCCCGTTTGTATGGTCACTGTGCCATGCCCTGGTCAATCGTTCGCGGCGATCTCGCATCGTGGTAGCGATTTGCGCAGCTCGGTTAGTCCCTCGAGCGAATACTTCGCATTTCCCAGAAAGAGAGCCTTCAAGTTCCTTAGTTTATGGAGATGTTTCAGCCCGGCATCGGTGATATCCAGGACTTGATAGAGGCCCAACTCCTGTAGACTCTCGATGGAGCTGATCGTCTCCAATCCAGCATCTGAAATCTTGGTATTCTGCAAGTGCAACCTTTGCAGTCCAACAATCTTTGCCACTTCAGGCATGCCAGCGTCAGTGACTCCCGTTTCCGATAGATCGATGCGCATCAGCCGCATATCTGCGAGGTGCTTTAGCCCCGCGTTCGTGATCTTTATTTTGAATAGTTCCAGTCGCTTTAGGCTCTTGATCTTTCCAATCGATTCCAGTCCGGTATCAAGGATATGGAAACTGTGGGAGAATTTACATTGGCCAGAATCCTCTTACGACTAGTTAACGTGCGATGTGTCCACTTTTTTTGCAATTGCTTCTTTCCCAAAAAAAGTGCGCCCCTTAAAACAGCGTTCCAGGACACGGCATGCCATTGGTTGGCGATTGCACACGGCTGCCGTTTGAATCGAACTCGAAGCGAGTTTTTTTTGCATGAAAGGCGTCGGGAACGATTCACTTGAATCTCGATGCGATGCAACTTTGCGTGATTCGCCGCCAGTGCGATAGCCACCACGACGATAAGACTGTCCTGTCAACGAAGCAGCAAATTGTCGCCCACTTCGGACGGATCGCTGCGGTCGTCCAGCAACTTGTCGGTCGCGCCGCTGAGGATGTTGCCTCGGATCAGATTGTTGCGACTTTTACCCAGAACACGGATGGCTTGGCGCATCTTCGGCTGAGTCCGGCGATCGACGATGGTGTTGTTGGCGACTCGGCAACGAACGCAGTCCTCCAACTCCAGCCCGCGATGAAGTGGGTCGAGGATTTGACAGTCGGAGACGCCGCAGTCGCTGCAGCGGACGAACGTTACCGCCGCGCCGCGTTCCGCCGAACCAGCGCAGAATCGTTGCGTCGCCAGACCGCTCAGCAGCACGCTGTCGCAATCTTCAAAACGCAGGCCGTCTTTCGTCGGCTCCGAATCCTGGCCGCGCCAAACGAACGAATTTCCGTTGACAATAATGCCGGCGCTGCGCGCGGCGAACACGGACAGATCGGCCGAGTCGTAGATGGTGTTCCCCGTGATCGTGACACGCGACGCATTGCGCAGTTCGATCGCTCGCCACTGGCTGCCGAGCACGTTGCCGGTGATGTTGATCAGGTGTGCGGTGTCCTCTTTTTGTGTGGTGGGTGCATCGGCGCACTGAGGTCGCTCTACTTCTACGCCGACGATGCGGATATTCGCGCCGCCCGTTTGCACGGTCGCTTGAATGGTGTTGCCACTGATGGTAACTTCGCTTATGACACCGTCGGTAGCATCGAACCAGATCTCCGAGCCACCCGGATGTTGAGCCAATTCCGCTGGCGACTTGCCAGCTCCCCCTGCGGTCGCATTGTTATACTCGATGTCGTTGCCGACGATTTGCAGGTTGTGAACGTCGCCAGCGAGCGACTTGATTCCCGCGACCTTGTTCCAACTGATATGGCAGCCGTGGACTATGGTTTGGTGCAGGTTGCAGCGATCGAAGAACAGGCCGATCTCGTGGTTGTCGTACAGGTGCGCGTCGGCCAGGAGAAAATCGCGATTGCGTTCAACTAAATGCACACCTATTCGGCACCGTCGAATCAGCACTTGCGAGATCACGCACTTCATTGTTTTGCGGAGTTCGATCCCCACGGAGTCCGCATGCTCGCCGACAATCTCAATACCGTTGATTGCCGGAAATCGCTCCATGTTCCAAGTGTGAGCCTGTACGCTGCTGGGCACGGCAGTCCCTTGATGATCGCCAATGACACGAATCGCCGGCCCCGCTGCGGCCATCACGATCCTCGACGTCCCACCTTCGCCACGAACGGCCCCGAATCCAGTTTTCGTCAGATCAAGGACTAGCGGCTTCGTAATCCGATAGGTTCCCTTATTCAGCCGCAGCACCCCGTCACCGGCGTCGAGCGTGTGTTGCAACGCCTGCGTGTCGTCCGCAATTCCATCACCGACTGCGCCAAATCCAAAGACATTGGACATTTTTAATGTTCTCTCATGGACAATGAGTCCTACCGGCAACTGGATTAGACTGGCTTCGGTCGCATCCACAAGCCGATCGGTTTTTGATTGTCGTCTTTCGCTCCGCGAAAGAACGATGTGATGCTACTTTCGCGGAGCGAAAGACGACAATAAAGAACCGCACAAAGCTTAAGACAAAATCTCTTCGACAACCGTCGCATTAGTCACCGAGGGATCGGTTAAGGTATCGTCTCGGCCTGCGTGAGGCGGTCCGCGGCACGCTCGAGCTCGCCCTGGAGCCGACGGCGTTCACCGAGCTCCGCCTCGAGGAGCTCGCCCTCGCGGAGAAGCTTCGCGTTGCTTTCGGCGAGGGAGTCGTTCACACGGTGGAGCGTGACGTTCGCTCCCTCGAGCTCGAGCGCGAGCTCGTCGACGCGGTCGTGGGCGCGGCGGCTGCGCATCGCCATCACGACCGCCTGGCACGTCGTGTCAGCAACGAAGCCGAACGCCGCGAAGCCCACGTCGAAGAAGAGAACGCCCCCGCGCCCCACGACG
>SYJV01000226.1 GCA_005798335.1 Planctomycetaceae bacterium
GAATACAAGCCCGATGCGCAAGCGAGTGCGTCAATCCTGGCATACACTCGCTTGCGCTTCGGGCTTGTATTGGTAAGAAACTATCTGCCGCTCGCCTTGCGAGAATCAATTCATTGATTGCAACCAAGTTGGGTAAGCCGCAAGGAAAGTCGAAACACACCATGAGCCAGCGTTTCTAGAATGTAAAATGGCGAAACGAAAAATCCTTGTGATCGAAGACGATCGATCCTTATCGGACATCCTGCTGTACAACTTAGAACAAAACGGGTTCCAAGTTGCGCGAGAGTTTGATGGCCAGTCAGGATTGAATTCAGCAATCGCCGATCCGCCGGAGATTATTCTGTTAGACGTAATGCTGCCAGTGCTGGATGGCGTCGAAGTTTGTCGTCGACTGCGCGCCAATCGTTATACAGCACCCTGCGTCATCGTAATGTTGACCGCCAAATCAGAGGAAGCGGACCAGTTGGTTGGCTTCTCTGTCGGGGCAGACGATTACGTGGTCAAGCCGTTCAGCGTACGAGTTTTGTTGGAACGCATTCGCGCGATTCGCCGTCGTTTGACGACGCCCGCCGAACAATCATCGATCTATTCGGCTCACGGAATTGCCGTCGATCGCGTGCGACATCAAGCAACTATGCAGGGTCAGCCAATCGACCTGACTCCCTCGGAGTTTCGGTTGCTGGAAACTTTGCTTCAACAACCCGGACGAGCATACGATCGCGCTGAGCTGATCGATTCAGCGCTGGGAGACGACACGATTGTGCTGGAACGAACCATCGACGTGCACATACGATCGTTGCGCAAGAAGTTGGGCGAACAAGGCAACCTGATCGAAACGGTGCGAGGCGTCGGCTACCGATTTCAAGAAGCATCATAGCTAAATCGCGAATCAGGCATCCAGCCACCCTGCGGGCCGATTGCGCATTGATGTTCGAAATTTATTCACGATCGTTGTAAACGTGCGTGCCTTCTTCTTTGATGACTGGCACTGCCCAGTTTTGGCTGGTCAATTGGGCACGGACGACGTGAGTACCGGGTTTATTGTACTGGACTTCGAAACGGAAGATGCGCTGATCGCGACTGTCCATTTGTGGTACGGGCTCGAATCGAAGCAACTCGCCATTGGACTCGAATTTCAGTGACGGATCGACGCGTACGACTTTGCCACTTGCAGGAATTTGGACGACTAACTGAATATTCTGATCGGGCCGAGACCCCACGTTGGAGACATTGACGCTGTAGGTCGTCGTGCTGCCGGTTTCGATTGTGTCGTTGTCTTCTTCGATCGAAAATGCTAGTTCCGCTTGCCCGTGTACGACTAACTGTCCTTTAGTCTCTGCTTTGACATCCAAGTCCGCGGCGACTTGAAAGTTCAACATTTGCGGACCGGTTTCCACTGGCATCAGTTTGACTTCTGTGGAAGCGATTTTGCCTGCCGGAATACTTTCCAAATCCCAGAATATCGCGTGTTGAGCAGGGACATACTCGCCGAAGTTGCTGGCTTCATTAAATTTGAGTCCCGCAGGTAAACGCAAGATCATGTCGCAGTTGGTTGCAGCAGCCGTCCCATTATTCTGAACGTGCAAACGATAGACCGCCGGTCGCTCCAAGTAGCGAACGTTGGGACCTTCGATCGTCGCTTGCAAACTTGGTGCGACCACTTGTACATCAATGGGGTGCTGGACCTCTACGTTTTCATCGATCACGGCTCGAATGACGGCTTGACCTGTTCCTGGTTCGGCTGCGATGCAAGCCAGTGGAACGGTCACGGATTGATTGGGATGCAACTGGTCGAGCATGGTTTCAAGGTGAAATTCTCCCGAGCTGTGGCGCAGGTTCTGCGGAAGATCGGCTTCCATGCGAACGTTGCGAGCGATTCCCGAGCCCGCATTGCGAATCGAGACTTTGATCTCGTGCTGAGCACCGATCAAGGAACTGGGGTTGGCGACGTGCGTGATTTCCAGTTTCGGCAATGTTGCGACCGTGCGCACCGAACCTTGAACTGCAGAATAAACGCTAAACGTGCTGCCGATGTCCCCTTCCGATCGCGGAATAATTTGCAAGTTAATCGTCCGCTCGTCGCCCGCTGCCATTTCACCTAATTGCCACATCAGCAGTCCATCGGCAGTTGGGCTTACCGGTGGATTGGCATCTACGAATTCTGCGCCACGAGGAACTTTATCAACCACGAACACTTCATGAGCGGTTGTATTTCCATTATTGCGCACCGTGATGACTACCGGCGCTCTACGACCGACTTGAATCTCCTCGGGAATTCGTTTTTGGATCAACATAGTACCGTTTTGCGGACCATCTAAGAATCGATTTCCAGGTTCGTTGCTCACCAACGACGCAACCACAGCGGGTGATCGCGACTGCAATGAAGTCAACATCGAACCGGCAGTCGCATCGCGATCGACAAGCGAACTTTGGTAGCTACTTGCAGATTGGCCAGCACTGCTCGTTGGCATGCCGTTCGATCGATTCATGATTTGGCTCGGGCTCCCAAGATTTTCTCGCAAAAGTGGTTGCTGCATCGAATGAGGTGCCGCCAGAGTGGAGTTATTTTGAGCAGAGGAATTACTTTGAGCGATTGCTCCAGGTCGAGCCGACGCCTCTAGTGACGGAGAGTCTTGCGCGTTGGCAAATGCAGATCGCTGAGGCAAAGCGGGAGTGTTTTTTTGCCGTGCCGGTTCGGGTCGAGCCAGATCCGTGACGGGCAAAATGGGCAGTTGAGTATCCGAAAGGCTTTGACGATTCGCAGTGTTCGACACCGGCACAGATGGCGGCTGCAAAGTTGTTTTCGGAGACGTAGGTAGAATAGCGGGCAATCCAACTTGGTTGGGTAGAGTTGCTGGCAAACCATTCGCAGTGGCAGCTTGGGTCAACTGACCTAACAGCGGATTCTGATTCGGCGCTGGGGTGGCTAGCGAGGGTGATTGAACTGGGGTGGGACCGGGTGGTGATGCCAGCGATGCGGTTGAAGAGCGCTGACTATTTAAACTCTGAATGCTCGGCGCACTGCCTACCGGTTGTGCAGTGTTCGAAGAACTCGGCCAAGTCGGCGCTTCCCGCAGTGGTTGCGAACCTGCCGTACTAGGAAAATTTGGTTTCGCCGGTTGAGTAGTGGGGGCTGGAATTAGCTGCGTATCAGAAGCCAGAACGACGCGTGATTCACTCTTGGCTTTGGCACGCAGCGGATTGTCATCGCTGAGAGTAAAGCTGGATGCAGATGAATCATCTTGCCCATCATTTCCGCGGACCACCGCGTCGGGTCCGATCAAGGATTTGGGTTCTAGCCAAGAGCTGTCGATTTCATTAATGGCGATCGGAATGGCTTCGCGAATCTCCGGAGTCCGCGCAATCATCTGCTGGCTCGACCGATTCCGAGCATCGTATTGCGCCAAAGCAATCGCAAAGGCCCCGAGCACGATCACAGTTAGGCCTGTTGCCAATCGAATGGTAGTGTTTCTCATTTTGGAACGACATCCATGTCGTGAATGAAGACTCTATTTGCGCAAGACTACGTATTCGTCAAAGTCGGCATAATCGCTACAGTAACTGTTAGCAGTTTTGCAAAAATTGATGAAGTCCAATTATCAGAGGACCAAGCGTCGGCAAACTCGCTGGACAGCGTGGTTCAAAAAGCAATGCGAGAGCCCAGGTATAGTCGCCAAGAGTTTTCTGCTGCTAGCATTGATACGAGATCAAAGCACTGATCCTCGAACCCTGCCCGGTCGCATTGCCAGCTTTTCAAGATGATGGCCGTTACCCAAATCACTCAATTCCTGAACTGCTTCCCAGTAGATTGGGGAGAAAGCAGCAAACTATGTTTGAGCATACGCTTGGAATTCAATTCGGTGTATCTTCGATTGGGGGTCGGTAACCACCTCCTTGCAATCCGCCGACTTCAGGGATGCGTTGCACAGGTTGGCCACCGGGTTGCACAAGATTGCGCAGAAATTGTCCTGGTTGCCACGGCGCTGAGCTTGGGGCTGCTTGAAATGGTTGGGCTGGCGGTAACACAGAATTGTCGGGGGCTTGGGGTGGCAATACAGGATCCGCACCGGGCCAGCGAGAATCGGAACCCGTCGGAGGCAAAGGCGTTGCGATTCCCTGCACCGTTTGGAGACGCAGATCTTCTGCGCGGCCGATCAACTCTTCGCTGGGGACGATTGGATCAGGCACGAGATTGACATCGATCACGCGTTCGTCACGAATTTCCCAAGGCCATAAGGTCTCGGTGATAAAATCCAGAGGCGGAATCTGATACCACGGAGGCCTAAAGTTCCGAAGAATTTTTTCGGTTCGAAAACCGTCGCCAACGATTTCAATGTGCCGAGTTCCATAGTACGTGAATGCGGTGGCAGCGGGACTGGGCCCGATCAATTGGCGATCGACATAGACCATCGCGTTGGCCGGTTGAGTACGAACCGTCAAGCGACGTCGCACGCATCCGCTCAACAAACTTGTACCGAGGAGTAACCATAGGCACACGATACAGGCGGCGGGCAATCTTGGCACTTGACTAGAATCCCCATCAAATGATCGCGACTTGTCAACCATAATCTTCAGCCGATTCGTTTTCAAAGCGCTCGCGAGTTTAGAAAAGTTGCCGACTCCAGATCTAGATCAACTCGCGGACAGTGCATCGCCTTTCAAGAAAATTCTGTCGTAATCCTGGGCTGACAAACAGTGAACCGTTGGCGCTAGCCTCGGGCGTC
>SYJV01000227.1 GCA_005798335.1 Planctomycetaceae bacterium
GTCACATCGCGATGTTTACTGTTCGTCAAACGGCATCGACGTTGTGATCGATGAAATCTCTTCTAAACGACTAGCTGGGACTAACATAGATTGGGAAGAGCGGGCGGACCAGAAAGGATTTACATTCAACACGCCGAATTGGCCGCGAGCAAACTTAGATCGGGAGCCCTCGGAAGATGGCCAAGATCAACGATCGACAAACACTGGAGTTTCAAAGGTCGGTATTGCTGGGATCGTTGGACTGGTACTGCTTGGATTTGTAATTACCGCTCTGCGAAAAGGACCTCGAATCATTAATAAGGCCGGAGGCGAAGCCGAACAACACGCGCCTCCACAACCAGCCGCGCAGGGAGTCAATAACCAAACAGTTGATTTGAATTCAAAACTAATGCAAGACAAAGACATGAAGGAGGCGCTATCAATCCTTCTTGGGAACTCGCCGTCGAAAGACAAGAAATCCGAAAACGACAACCCTAAGAACCAGGGCAAAGCGGATGATACAGAAGACCGCGAAAAATGAACTTTGCTGCTTCACATGACAATCGTCGGTACTTCCTCGGCGTAGCAGCGTTCGCCGAGGACCAACAGGACGTAGCTTCGTTGCTATTCGACTGTGAGCTTACAAGTTAACGTCTACGATGTGTAGCGAAATCTGGTTTCCTGCTTTTCCATTTTGTGATTTGCCGGTTGTGTGAATGCTCAGTATGCTGAAGGAAGCGAAACGATTCGGTACGTAACCGTCTCAACGTGTGGAGATCGCGATGGCTCGCCAATCAGACAGAGTGCGCCAACTCATCGACGAACTATCTAGTGGTGACAGTTCTGTTGTTGACGATTTATTTCCGCTGCTGTACGAAGAACTGCACCAACTGGCACAGCGGCATATGGAGAAGGAACGTAGTGGCCATACTTTGCAGGCGACCGCACTGGTGCATGAGGCTTGGTTGAGCCTGATGGCTGGAAACTCACAGACGACGAAGTATCAGACTCGCGAGCACTTCATGGCGCAAGCTTCGGTCGCGATGCGCCATATTCTCATCAATCGTGCCAAAGCGAAGAACGCTGACAAACGTGGCGGCGGATGGAATCAAATTCAATTGGACGAAGTCGTCGAGGAGTTTGAAGGGCGATCGATCGACTTGCTCGCCTTGAACGATGCGCTCGAGCGATTGCGAGTGTTGGACGATCGACAAGCGCGGTTGGTGGAAATGCGGTTTTTCGGTGGCATGACGATGGAGCAATGCGCCGCAGTACTGGAGATCAGCGAGCGAGCGGCGTACCAGGAATGGGCGCACGCGCGAGCTTGGCTGAGGTTGCAGTTGCAGGAATTGTAGCTTGCGGGAGTCTGAGAGCATGGATACAGCGTCCAAGAACTGGCGACAGCAAAAGGAGCTTTTTCAAGCCGCGCTCGACTTGTCTACGGATCAACGAGAGTCCTACCTGAATTCGGCTGCGGTTGACGACACGATTCGCTCTAGCGTGCGTCAGATGTTGCGACTGCACGACGATTCTAAGTCGTTTCTCCAGTCACCTGTCGGCGATGCGGACACCGACCACGAAGATCATGCTGTTCGAGCGACTCGCGAATCATGGGGCGACGCGGTCTCAGCAATCGCTGATCCCTACACCGGACACACGCCCGGTGGATTCCAGATCGAACGATTGATTGGTTGCGGTGGCATGGGCGCAGTCTACGTCGCTCGTCAAGAGATGCCAAATCGCCTGGTGGCTGTCAAGATACTCAACATTGGTTCTCGACTGGTTTCGCGGGTGCGGCGCTTCGAACACGAGATCGCCATCTTGGCGCGACTGGATCATCCTGGCATTGCAAAAATCCTCGCTGCCGGTGTCTACGATTTCGGCAGTGGCGTGCAACCTTGGTTGGCGATGGAATTGATCGATGGAACTACATTGAACGAATTCCTGAGCGTGACGACGGTAAACACGCGCGAACGGATCGATATCTTGGCTCGTTTGTGCGAAGCGGTGCAACATGCGCATGACCGAGGAGTCGTTCACCGCGATTTGAAGCCCTCCAATATTCTCGTGCTCAACAAACCTAGGCCGCGAAATGCGCCAGACTCGAATCTGCCGAGCGTGAAGATTGTGGACTTTGGAATTGCCCGCATGCTTGATGACAATGTTGGCGAAGCTGCGCTCACGGCAGAAGGAGAAATTGTGGGGACGTTGAACTACATGAGCCCCGAACAGTTTACCGGTATTGCTGTAGATCATCGATGCGACATTTTTTCTTTGGGCTTGATTGGCTTCGAGATGATCGCGGGGCGGCTGGCTTACGATCGAACGAATTGCTCGATGATGGAATTGATTCGCCGCGCACAATCGGATTCGCCGCTGCGACTGCGCCAAGTCGACTCGCGTTTCGATAGCGACTTGGACGCGATTTTCGCAATGGCTCTGCAACCCGAACCGAAAATGCGGTTCCTTTCCGCTGCGCAAATGGCCCGCGATTTACAGCGTTACATGCGTGGCGAACGAGTCCTCGCGCGACCGCCTTCGTGGCTGTATGTCAGTCGCAAATTTATTTCGCGTCATCGAACACTGGTCGCAGGCACGCTGGCTACGTTCTTTTCGTTGGCCATCGGCTTGGTAATGTATGCCCGAGCCGAACGCCAGGCGCGGCTGGAATCGCTTCGATTCCAGTACGAAGCAGAAAAATCGCAAGCGGTCAACGATTTTATCACCAACGATTTCATGCTGAAATTGATTGCGGCCTCTGCCGACCAACCGCGCACGCCGGACTCAGCACGGTTGAAGAGTCTCGTCGCGCAAGCCGCGTCCAATATCGACTCGATGTTCGCGGGCCGACCTACCATCGAGGCGGCTATTCGCAACGAAGTCGGCACAGTCTATTTGAACCTCGGGGCGTTCGACGAAGCCGCGGATCAATATCAGATCGCGCATCGTTTATGGCAAGCGGAATTGGGAGACGATCATCGCGATACGCTCAAAGCCGTCAACAACCTTGGTCAGACTTATTTGCGTTCGGCGAAGATCGATCAGGCCCAACCTCTGCTGCGACGCGCGTACGAGGCGAGGCGCCAAACGCTTGGCCAGCAGGACCCAGCAACACTGGCGAGCATGAACAACTTGGCCGAAGCCTATCGACAATCCGGGCGCGCTGGCCAGGCTGAATCGTTGCTGAAAGAACTGCTCGATTTGCAACGAGCGCGTGGTTTGGAGGACGATAAAACGACGCTTGCAGCGATGGCCAATCTTGGCTCACTGTTGGTTCAGGAAAAACGCCTTGATGAGGCGGTCGCCATGCATGTCGAGATGTACCAGCGCGGTTCG
This sequence comes from Planctomycetaceae bacterium, assembly GCA_005798335.1. Taxonomy (GTDB): domain Bacteria; phylum Planctomycetota; class Planctomycetia; order Pirellulales; family Pirellulaceae; genus Aureliella. The sequence goes on from SYJV01000227.1 coordinate 3,316, forward strand.
CGAATCTACGGCCAGGATCATCCCATGTCGTTACACCTCGGCATGCGCGCCGCACAAACATTGTATCAGACTCAACGTCTGTCCGAGGCCGAGACGCTGACCAGTCGCCTCTTGCAGCGTTTCGAGTCGACCAGCAGTGCCGATCACGGCAGCACTATTAACGCTCGCCGACTGCTAGCCCGAATCTATCGCAAGAGCCGAGAATTCGACAAAGCTCGCGAACAACTTTTGCAAGCCGAGACCGCGCTCAAACAAAGTCAGCGCGATCCCGAGTTGTTACGCAAAGTACAAGCGGAAATGTCAGTACTAGCCCGAAGCGCCAGCGAGTGAATGACTGGTTCTAATTCAATCTGGTGCGCTAATTCCGCCGCTGAAGAAAACCCGTAAACGACCCGGAGGCATGCTCGCGACCGGGATACAATTTTTTGGTCCGATTCGACATCAGGCCTGGATTCTGATGAAGTCAATGCCAACCACATTGAAAAGCCCCGTGCTAACGGGGCGTTCGATGGAGTATAATTGTGGCGAGGCGTTGCAGTATCCATCCATAGTTTGGAAAAATAGCAGATGATTCAACTTACTGGTACCGTTCGAAACGGAAAAATCGAGGTGGTTGCACCGAGCGATCTTGCAGATGGCACACGAGTTGCTTTGTTGATGCTCAACTCGACATTGCCAGATACCGAACAAATGGATGATGCTGAGCTGGCGCGAACCCTTGCGGCAATGGAAAAATTCGCTGCGACCTTCTGCGAAAACAAGGACGGCGAAGACCTCAGCCAAGCTGCGCGAAATTCAGCAGACTGGGAGAAATCTCAGTTCAATGCAAGGGCCAGGAAGCTTGGGAGCCAGATTGAGTGAAGAAGCTTCTTCTGGACAGTGGTATCTTAAGTGACTACATAAACCGACGGCGGTCCGTTTACGAACGAGTGAAGGAAATTGCTTCCCAGCGGGTACGCATTGGAACTTGCATTCCGGTCGTCGCCGAAATCGCCTTTGGAATCGAGGCGAGTAAGAGTCGTGAGCAAAACATGCAACGATTCCAAATTGCTTTGCCCTCACTCGTAGTCTGGCCATTCGACCAAGAAGCGGCATTCCGATATGGTATCCTCGCTGCAGAGCTTCGTCGAAAAGGAAGGTCGATGCAAGTTGTGGACATTATGGTCAGTGCGATCGCGTTGAATCTTGGAGACTGTAAGGTCGTTACGACTGATAGTGACCTCCTTTCCATTCCAGGACTGTCCGTTGAGCGGTGGTAGAGTAGTCTGAGCCGATTTCTTTCTACCTGTGCAACGTAATGATTGCGATGGAAATTTAGCGTCGGTCGATCGCGAGTAGGTCCAGCAATTGTTCGAGATCGTCGTCAGCAGCTTCCTCAGCGCGTGTCTTGCGAGCGGGGTGCATCGATATTGGTGCGCGCGTCCATTGTTGGGAATCGCCACTGGCAACTTCGGAAGCCGAGGCCGATTCGTCAATCTTGAACTCTTCGTAGCCCGTCGATGAGTAAGATTGCGATGTTGCGACGACATCGGTGCTGGCACGCGAACCGCCAGTGGTGTATGAGCCAGTAGCCTGTGCCGACGATACTCCGGGAGTTGATCCCGAAACTGGAGGTGCGTTGCCAAAGTCTTTGCCGATGACGGAGCCACCGAGCCCAAGCACAACCAGGTGACCGAACGGACTGTGCGTACCAAGCTTGTCTTTCGGGAGAGCTTCCGATCCAGGCGTGGTGGCGGACGGAAACATCTGTGTCCAAAGCGGCAGTTTACCTTCGGCAACAACGTACGTCCCCGGCGGCAATCCTTCAAACATATAGTAACCCCATTCTGCTCCTGGGGAGATGATTCCATCGTTATCAGCATCGAATGGCACTGTAGCCCGAGCAGCAATGAAAGTTAAAGTTGGGCCGGACTTGGCGAACAGCGTAATCATCCAATCGTTGATACCCGGTTCAAGCCGCACATCTCGCACGCCGTCTACTTTGAAATCTTGCCATTTCAAACCGTGAATCGAGCCAGTGAATGCGGCGACATCCTCGACTTCACCAAACAAAGCTGCTCCGCGCGGGCCGGAAAGGTAGCGGGTTGGTTCGACGGAATAAGCGCCAGCTAGTGTCGTTGGCCCAGTCACCGTTTCGCCATATGTTAGTCGCGTGCGCACATAGAACTTGCTGGCCACCGTCATTTCCGAGGGCGGAGAGAACCTCGATACGAAAGAACGTGAGTTGATGCCGGCGAAGTCCGTAAAGCTGCCGAAGTCTGGATCATCATAGACTCCGTTACTATTATGGTCGACGAATTTCTCGCCTAACGTGTACTTGCCGTCGGGGCCAAAGGTGCTTGGATCGATTGCAGAATTTACCAAAACGTGTTCGCCTTTATCGTCCCAAGATCCATTGCCGTTCCAGTCCGACCAGATGTTGACGTAAATGCTTTTGCTCGGTTCGGCAGCATCGTATCGGCCCTTGCCGCGACTGACAGCCGGCGTGACGGCGCTAGTGAATCCGTGCGACGCGATCGATGATGTGACGGTGTACGAGACTTTCAGCAATCGTGATAATCCGCTGTACTCGACGATGGTATCATCACCTCGGTCGAAGTCTTCGCCCTTACCGTCGATACCAAGATTTGGTTTCCCGTCGTCGGCATCACCGGCTGCCGCTCCATGCGCGGCGAATTCGCGAGTGACTGCTGCACCGAGCCATTCTTTGGTTGTATCCAGGTGCCTGGCTCCGTCAACGATCGGTCGGTCGGCAGGCGTTTTCCCCGGCGTGTATTTGGTTGGATATTCGCCAGCCACGGTGCGGAACGGATCCTTGGCGTCTCCAAAGTCTACGGAAATCTGATAATCCTCAACCTCGCCATATTGCGCTGGTCCACTTGCCAAATTCAATGCTGGGTCGCCGACAAACATCTTCAACTTGTCATTTTGGCCGGCATTCTCGCCATAGTCCAATCGTACGCGAGCGTGAATTGTACCGGTCCCAATCGTGCCAACCTTAATGGTGCTGCTCAGAGTTGCCGTGTTTTCGTCAGCGGTCAGTTCAATTCGCTTAGTACTGGTATTGTCGATGACACCGAATTTTTCCAATGGATTGAGACGTAAGCCCTTGATCACATGTTCACGGTTGGTCTCCTCGAACATGCCGTTTCCGTTCCAATCCATCCACGCGTTGACGTAAAGAAGCTTGTCAGGATGGTTTTCGTACCGTGAAAGATCGCCTGAAGGTATGCGTCCCATATTGTGATCGGCCACGGAAACTGTTAGTTCCATGATGCCTTTCTCGGAACCCGTTTGATAAGTCAGAGGAAAGAACCGCACGCCATCGTCGAGGCCGTCGAGATCGTGAACGATCGATGATCCATTACGAATCAGGTTAGGGCGACCATCGGCATCGGTGTAAGTATTGGCGTTAACTTCGGGACTGACAGACACTCTGCTCGAGCCGCGGCCCAGCCACTCGAAGTTGCTGTTCAAGTGCCGAGCGCCGTTCTCGACGATCGTACCGTTTTCATGGCGCAGAATCGTCGGGTAGCCAGGCTTGTCACTCGCATCTTTCGATGGTGCTGGCGTATCCGGAGCGTCGCCGAAATCGGCGGGACTGATTTCAAAAACAAAGTCGTCAAAAGTGACGCCCGCAACTTGGTTTGCCCGCATGGCTGATAAGTCGAGCGGGAGAGTGAAGTATGCTGGAACGCTGGCATCGTTGCCAATGCGCAGGTTGAGGGCTCGGCGTCCCGTCAAAGCTGAGCTTCGAACGCTGAAGGTGGTCACATACTCACCCCGTTCGGTTCCGATAGGAACGACGCCGCGATCCAAGAGGCGTGGTACGTTACTTTGGGAGATGGTGAACTTTTCAGTGTGCGGCTGTACGCCAGCATAAGAGGATATGTTCGGACTACCGGGCATGGTGGCATCCTTGTCCGTTAATTGTTCACCATCCAACCAGACCGTAGCTCCCGGTTGATTCGTGCGAATTTTGAAGCCATACCAAGTGGTCGCAGTTTCACTGATAGTTCTGAGACTAGGAAATTCGGTAGTTTGAAAAGCGATGCCGCGATTTGCCACCGCGAGCAGGGCTTTCCACACGTTGATGCGTCCATGACCAAACAACGAGTCATGTCCGTTGTTGGGATTATTGTTGGGCTTGGTGCGAAGAGGAACGGTAATGGTCGATCCGAGGTCGTCGGCAGTGGCTTCAATCAACTCGATGATTTGCAGCGGAGTAAACCGTTTGGCCGCATCCGAAGTATAATTTCTGTCCGCATAGATCATTTCGCCGGCTAGTCCCGCAACGAATGGTGCGGCGAACGACGTGCCAGAGAACTCACGCAGCGTACCATCGGATTGGGGCAGAACGATTTTCTCTCCCGGCGCGCTGACTGAGGTACGTGGACCGAAATTGGATTTCTCAGCTAAGGTTTCAGGGCCGGAGATGGGGTTCATCGTTCCAGTTGAAGAAACAGTGAGGATCAGTGGATCCGTGGCGGTTCTAACAGCCGGTCCAGGTGCCAAGGACGCTGGAAGTGGCGGATTTTGATCGGTCCCCTCATTGCCCCAAGCGATGACCCAGACCTTGTTATTTGTCCTGAGTTGATTGGTCACGTCCGCGAAAATATTTGTTGTACCCGCAGCCGTTTGACCCAGGGACGTGTTGACCACTGCAACCTTAGCGTCCAGTGCGGCGGCTTGTAAGGCAGCGACCACCGATCCCATATCAGGTGAGAATTTCTCTCCGACGACATTGCCTCGACTTCGCAGCGGACGCACTTGGACATGGGGGCCAGTCCCTAAGTTTACAGCCCCTCGACCAGCGACTGCGGCAGCTACTGCGGTTCCATGGCCTCCCGTGGGTTGTAGATCTACTATGTCTTTCAATTCAACTACCGACGTGGTTTCCTGCTGGCCCGTAGCGTTTGCGTTGAGTAGTCGTCCGTCGGTCGGACTGACAATGGCAGTTGCTGGAATATCCGTGTGGTTGGTTCCGTTGCCGAATCCTGTATCGATCACGGCGACAGCCACCGAGGCTGAATTCGTTCCCACCAAGGCGCTAGCCAATCGATGGCCCGCGAACGTATCCATGTAGAAATGTGGTCGAAACGCCTTGGCTTCCGCGAAGTCTTCTATTGTGGTTCCTTGGCCTGTATAGAATCCACCCGTATCAGATTTGTAGGTATCGATCAATCGCTTTGGTAAAGCTTCCCCTTCGACATCAATTTCATTGATGGACATTGCGAAATTTGGAACGGCTCCTTCTAAGTAGACATCGTTCCTGCTCATCAATACATCGGCTAGCGAAACTGGATCGAATCCTTCGGGGGTCTCCACTCGCACGATCTTCATCGGTACGACAATGTCCAGCGGCCTAAGCTGCTCGCGGCCCAGGAAGTCGGAAATCGCCGCCAGCGAAGTACCGTCCAGGAAGTTCAGCAGCAGCGCCTGTTTCTCGTAGCGAGCGTCTAGCTTTGAATCGAATTTGTAGTCGCGGAACAAAGGCGACGAGACGACGGACATTTCGTCGCGAATGTTCAGCATTGTCGCTTCAGCCAAGTGATTGCCCGCACGCACTTCGATCGAGTGAGCGCCCAAGCCCAAGTCGAGCGTGGCGGATTCGATACCGGTCACGTCGAGCGTTGGAAACAGGTCGGTGATATCCTCGCGCGGAGTTTCCCGATCAAGATCGTCCAGCCACACGCGAACTCTCCTGCCCAGATGCTCTTCCGGAATCGTAATGCGCACAGTCGGGCTGGTTGTCGACACAATCGTCCCATCCAACGGTCGATAGCTGCCGTACGCTTCCACTTCAATGCCAGCACCATGCATCGCAATTCTCGGCTCGAGCAATTCCACTCGAGGCGAATAATGACGCTTGCGAAGGTTTCTTAGTCCATAAGCAGATATTTTGCGTGACTTCATAGCACCTAGTACTCACTACACAAAATGGCGATTTGGCGCCGAGGAGTAAGAAAGGAGTCGGCTATAAAGAAAAGCAACATTGGTTGCCGAAACCTGCAAAGAATTTTTCGTAGCGATCAAGATGGTCCACGTCGTTTCACGAAAAGACGTGTTCTACCGACAGCCTGTATCTACGGGCAACGCTGTGAGCATTTCTCCTTGAAAAGAAGCGGAATCTTACGAATTACAGGTGCGTGCATCGTTACACGTGGACCCAATCGTTTAGGTACTGATCGATTCTCAGGTTTGGCGTACTAAGGAATAGTCCCGAAATAATTTCCGTGTTTAATGGCGATGCGCAAGAGTGCCACGCTGCGTCTTGTCCCAGCGGAGTTTGGGTTTCTATTCCTATCGAAAGTGTAGACCAGCCGGTCGATCTGTTGACGGGGTGACCGGGACCGAAGTAGTGCAGAAACCCACATTCCGCTGGGACGAGCACAGCGGGGGGAGCGATTACAAATGCGCCCGTCGCGATGCCATCACAACTCAATTACATCTGCCGCTCGCCTAACCCCAACCCTTAATTGCGCAAGTACTGTTCGGCATTCGAGTGTAATGGGGATAGCCCGATTCACAAAAGCCCCATAGGGACCCGGAGAGACAAAATGTCGGTAGCAGTCAACGATCGAATTCCACGCGAGCGTCCCGTATCGTTACGATCGACGTCGCCAATAAAGCAAGATCCAAACGATTAGCATTCCAGCGGCCATCAACCAAGATATTCGCCTGTGCGTTGGAACTGCGGCAATGAACCGAGTTTTTCCGGTTCGAACATCGATCACAGATACTCTTGGATTTCCGCTCACGTTGACAATACCGGCTGCCAGCAAGGTACCGTCTGGGGAAAGAGCTAAGCAGGTCGCCGAGTTCAAGGGCGATTCTCGAATAACCGTCTGTCGAGCTAAGTCGTAGGTTACTAATCGACCGCTCTCAACCCAAGCCGCCGTTGCCCCATTGGCTGATACGCAACCGACGGCAATTTGTTGAGAGTCGGAAATTGTCGAAACCAAATTTCCCGACAAGTCGTATAGCTGAACGCCGAAATAAGAACATGTGAAGAGTAGCTCATTGCCCACGAACGAAACGCCGTGGAGCTTGTTCAATTCTCTAGTTTTGGCGGCCGGAATCGTGGAAAGCGATTTCTGAAAAAAATTGTTCTTGAGCTTGAGCAACGATTTTTTCTTGGTTGCCAGGTCCAGGATCACAATGGACGGATATCTGTACGAGACTAACGCCAGTGATTCATCCGCTGAGAACGCAACTTGGGAACCCGTTGGGAGCTGAGAAAAGTGAACTCTTGTTCGCATGATGCGCGTAGCGGTCGCCACATCAACAATCCTCAGCCCATATTCTGTCGTAATAGCCAAGAGCTTGCCCGAACTTGAAACGGATAGTCCGGCCGCGGTGTTTTCGAGCGAAAAATTTACAGAACTGCCTAGATCGCCATCCAATGGATACAAGCGAATTATTCCAGTTGGTGGGGCAATCGCGCATACCAAGTGATTACCGAGGAATACCGCGGGAGGCAATCGAAAACTCGGAAGAGGCATATAGACTAGAGCCGGATTTCGTTTCGACGGCCGGACGGTCAACGAATCACTGTGAATAATTCGAACCTGATTTCCTTGCTCACAATCGATCAGACCGATCGATTGCGTCACATCGCGGAACAAACTACTTATCCCGTTTGTTAATGTGACGCCATCTAATGAGGAAAAGACTATGCGCTGACCGTCTGGCGAGAACGAGATCGTTTGAACTCGAACGAATGGCTTTCCTCCTACATCGCTATGCGAAAGCACAAGCAGTATGGTAATCAGAGACGTTCCCATAATTAAATCGGTAACTGTAAATCTCTGCATATGCGCACAGCGTCTTGAGGTAAGAAGAGTTCCAGATTCCGCAGGATTTTTCGGAGCGCTCATTCGCCCCACCGATGTATCTCGAAATTCCTCGCACAGTGACTTGGTTCAACGGCAAGCTCCCCAATCCCCAAACAGTTGATCATATCCCGTGAGAACGACGTATGCGACCTCGCAAGTTGCAGGTGGATAGGTTGGCAGCCTGAGTCGAACACTTGGCCGTGTGGATCGCGGGCCAAGTCCTCAAAACTCGACGCTGTTTTGCCCTATCGATTGGACGTGTTTTCTTGGAAGTTGCACGTTGGCACTGCTCAACCTTGCCAAACTCGGTCACATGCGATCCTAGGCGAGATACCGGATGAGCTTTATAATCTGCGGAATTGCAATTGAATTCTTGTTTTTTCGAGAAGAATGAACGCCAGATGGTGTTGAACATTGTCGAGATTCTGGCTTTCTTGGTTACTCTGGTGTTGGGCGGTCTTTGGGCGACCCATCCCTCAGGTCCTTTCGAGCCATGGATAGTCATATGCGGGCTTGTCACGGCAGGTGCGGAAATTGCGCGACGTGACAAGTTCTCAGCAATATTCTCAAAGCTTTCAACTTGGCGACGTGTGCTCGTCGGAATTGTTGCGTCGATTTTCCTTGTCGTTGTGTGGTTCATTATTTCGTGTCTCACGGAAAGTCCAGTTGCAGTTCCGGACGTCGCATCGCAGCAAGTCCGAAAGAGAGTCCACGGAATCCTGGAGTCTGCGCAAGCTGCGTTCGCTGATTCCATGCGCGGGCTGCGACTTTGGCAAATGCACGGCGACGCTGGGGCGACGTCTCCAATCGGACCAAAACTACCAAAGGTTCTCGACACGTTTTTGACTGACGGTGAAGCATTCTTGATCCTCTCCAAGCCCATGCAGCAAATGCTCTCGCAATTCTCAAAGTCCATTCAGACTTTTTCCGAAGGTTATGACCTAATCGCGTCTAAGGATGTTGAAAACAAAACCGCTCAACCAGGCACGATATCGTTGATGCTGCTGGAATGCATGACCCAAGAGCTGTGCATTCGACTTGAAAAAGACTTTCAATCTGGTGAGCTTGATCCAGAAACACATGCGAAGCGCTTTAGCCACGCACTTAGTTATAAGGCTGAATTCTTGATCTGCGGACTTCATCACGCATCAATGGATGGCGGCATTCTCCCACAACCAATCGATCTATCAGCAGCTAACGCGAAGACAAATGCGTTTTGGGCCGGATATCACTTTCAGTCGTGTAACGCAATCGTTCAAAAATCTATTCCGACTAAGGAAGAGAGCGCCTTGCTTCGAGATGTAGAAACGCGGTTGCACAAATTGGGGTTGGCCGTTGACCTTTCAGGAATTCTCTCGGATGCACTGGAGAACAAAGAAAAGAATCCACGGATGCTTCAGCTTTTGGAGGACGGACTCACGGCCTATACGGGCGAACAAACGATGGCAGTATTTACCTTTGGTCTCGTTTTGACGCCAACGCTTGACACGTTCGCCGCTTATTTCGATGACCCCGGCTTTCGTAAGCGATTTTCAGAAAAAGGTGGGACGATGATGCAGGTTGGTGCAACGATAAATTCAAATATCGGTTCAGTTCAATTCCCACCAGCAATCGGTAAGCAATGGGCGCCTTTGTACGTTGGCGTATTGGCAGGTGATCCCGAAACGCCAGCTCGTGCAAGACGACTCAAAGGTGATATTCTCGCCTATTTCAATGATCTGGATCACAAGCAGCAGAGCAAAACAAATCGTTGACTGCGCCGTAGTCAAACTTCAAATCACTATTCGGAATCTCCGACGCACAGTGGTGACTTGGATCAATTAGATGCACGGCCAATTGACAGCGGACATGTGCAGTAAAGTTTCGTTGTCATCTTGCGAACCACGATTATTAATTGGACAGCGCCATTTTGTGTGCAAGGCATGGCTTTTTGCCCTAGCCATTTCGTCGTTTAACCCCAATACCGTTCAACGAACGTGGGATAAGCTTCCAGCTTGTCAATATCTTGTGCAAGCAATGGCGAAACTCCGCTACAGGTTGACAAGCTGGAAGCGCTGGAAGCTTATCCCACGTTCGTTAAACGATTTCGCTGCAACGACTTGTTCTTTCCACTGCAAATGAAAGTGGCGCTGTCCATTTAAGCTGCGACCCTAAACCATTGCTTGAAGCACCTGACTAGAACGCCGTGGCAGGTGCAGGCTGGAGGAAATGGGGAGCACCTACTGTGGTATGTTGAGGCCGCCAGTCGACTAAGTGCATTTCGACTTTCTTGAATCCTCGAAACTCGTTGATCACCGGACGAAATGCGATATCGATCGGCTCGGTGCATTGGGCGAGCGACTCCATCCAATGTTCGAACTGCCCAAATGCTACCGCGCGCATCGTGGCACCGTGTTGCGACAGTTTTAAGCTGAGATGCCGACTGCCGCTTCCCAGAGCTTTAGGAGGTTCCGCAATCTCGACGGCGGTTGCACATAATAGTGGACGATGGTTTCCGTTGCCGAACGGTGCCAGCAACTCCATTTGTTCAACTGCTGCCAAATTCAATTGCCCCAACGGTGCTTCGGCGTCAATTACCAGCGCCGCAGTTGTGTCGAGGCGGCCCGATTGTTCGGCAACCGCTTCACAGAATGCGGCGCGAAATGCCGCCACTTGCCTTTCATCAATCTTCAAACCCGCCGCAGCGGCGTGCCCGCCACCGCTGATCAAGAACTGCCGACAATTTTGCAGCGCCAAATGAAGATTGACACCATTGGGAGATCGGGCAGAGCCGATCCCAGGTCGCTCGCCCATTTGGTCGAGCGCGATCATCACCACGGGTTTGTGATGCCGTTCGGCCAACTTTCCGGCAACAATGCCGATGACGCCTGGATGCCATCCCGGCATCGCCAGTACCAGAGCCGGATCGTTTGTCGCGTGGACTTCCTTCGCGTGTTTGCCAGCGGCGAGCGTAATACTCCGCTCAATCGTTTCCCGATTGCCGTTCAATTGTTGAATGTAGTCGGCCAGTGCCCCTGCTCGGTCAGCGTCTTCGGTCGTCAATAACTCAACGCCCAATTGAGCTTGCCCTAGGCGGCCCGCCGCATTCAACCTTGGAGCAAGCGTAAACGCCACATCTTCACTGGTCAGGCAGCGCTTTTCCGCGAGTTTCGCGGATTCGAGCAGTCGGCGCACACCCACAAGCTTTGAAGTCGCTAGGGAGCGCAACCCATTGCGTACGATGATGCGATTTTCATCCACCAGCGGAACAACATCCGCCACCGTTCCCATTGCGGCCAGTCCCAACGCTTGGACCAAAAAATCTCGCAGCGATTCGCTAACCTTTGATCCTCCAGACGCTTTTTGACACAATGCCCAAGCGAGTTTGAAAGCCACTCCCGCGCCACACAATCCGTGAAAAGGATAGGCTGTACCCGGCAAAGCGGGATGAACGATTGCGTCGACATCAGGCAATTGGTCACCATACTGATGATGATCCGTGACGACCAAATGCACGCCCAGCCGGCGCGCAACGCATGCTGCTTCGAGGCTTCCAATTCCACAATCGACGGTGATGATTAACCGTTTGCCGCGTTCGGCCAACCGAGTGACAGTATCCGGATGAAGTCCATATCCCTCGTCCATACGATTCGGCAGAAAATAAGATACAGCGCCGCCGATGCGCTTTAAGCACAAATAGACAATTGCCGTCGCCGTCATACCATCGGCATCGTAATCGCCGTGCACGACGATCTCATGCCCGCTTGCGATGGCCGACCAAATCTGTTCGACGGCCTGTGACAAACCCGGCAATTCCGAAGGCGCACGCAGGTCCGTTAGCTTGGCATTCAGAAATCGACTGACGGATACCGGTGAATCAACGCCGCGCAAGCTAAGCAATCTGGCAATTACTGGTGAGATGCCACATTCGGCGGCCAAGCGAGCGGCAATTTCGACATCGTAGGGATGGAACCTCCATATCCGTTGCACGGCGCATCCTCTCGCAACTTAGACGCTCCACCCTAGATGGACAGCGCCACTTTCTTACAGAATACAAGCCCGAAGCGCAAGCGAGTGAATAACTTGCGACGATTACGACAATTCACTCGCTTGCGCTTCGGGCTTGTATTTCACAAGAAAGTGGGCTCATAAATTACCCAACTAACCAAGCAATGCAACGGTACTGCATGCAGAATTCGCCATGCGGATTAGGGCAATAGAAGCCCAAGTCCGCCTCGCGAACCCAACGTTACTTCTTCTTTTCGAGGTGCGTCGTGTGCTTTCTCAGCCGAGGGCAATATTTGCTCAATTTCAATTTCTCACCGCCGGTTTTTCGACGCAAGGTGTAGTTATGGTCGCCGGTCTCTTCGCAGACTAGAAAGACGACTTCTTTTTTCTTCTTCTTGGCCATCCCAAAAAACTCTTAATTACGAATATCGATGAATCAACTCGCTGCGCGCGATAAGGCGAGCGGCAGAATGATTCTCACCAATACAAGCCCGATGCGCAAGCGAGTGGGGCAATCGTAGCACGCACGCACTCGCTTGCGCTTCGGGCTTGTATTGGTAAAAACCATTCTGCCGCCCGCCTAATCAACCTTCCGATGAACTGTTTTCAGCCGATTGACTGACTTCAGTTCCACCGAATTCAGGCTTTTCGCTCTTGCGTATCACACGGTCATGCTTACCGACAAACTCCAGAATCGCGCGCGTTCCAGCATCTCCCAAACGTGGTTTGGCCAGACGTA
>SYJV01000228.1 GCA_005798335.1 Planctomycetaceae bacterium
GCGAGGATTGGGTTGCGCTTGGCTTTGCAATCAGTTCGAAAACTCAACCCAATCCTCGCATAGCGGCTGCGGGTTAAACGATTTCGCTGCAACGACTTGTTCTTTCCACTGCAAATGAAAGTGGCGCTGTCCATTTAGTATTGTGCTCTCAATTGTACCGAAAAACCCTCTCAATTTCTCAGCTCAGCATTGCTGTTGCTCAGAAAATGATTGAGACAATCGTTTTACTCTCCTTTGGAAAACGTTTCGCGAGCGCGATCGGCTAACTTCCGGCCGCGATGATCCTCGACTGGTAAGTCGATTCCTGGGCGAGCATATAACTGATACGAATCGTCTTGATACACCAAGCGCCATTTGGGTTGTTCTAGTGGTCCACCATTGGTTTCCACATGCTGCGAAGCGTTGCAGCGCTCCAATTCCGAATCGCATTGGCCATCGCCTTGCTTACCACATTCCCAGCGCTCGTCGCATCGATTTTGGTGTTCGAACAGTGGTGCTACCTTCGCCTCGCGATGAATGAGAACCAAGTCGCTGGGATAGCGTTCGACAATCGTCTGCCATCCATCCTCAGCTTGATAGAACTGACGATGCTCGGAGTACACGTGCGGTTGATAAGCCACTTCGTAACGACCATCCAAGCTGACTTTCACGTGTGGGTGCGCTTCCCAGGAGACGTAGGCGCCTGCATGAAATGGAACCATCGCGTTGCCACGAAACTGATGAGCCTTTAAGTATTCTACAGCTCCAGTCGGAAAACAAACGATCGAGTAATCGCGGTGGCCTGAAACAGTAGGACGCCAGAATTGATGTGAGCATGCGAAAACTAGACAAGCTGCGATTGTGATCTGGCTGGCGCGTTTGGTGGCGCCCTGATGTTCGTCGATAAATCGCACAATTGCTACGCCTATGGGAGCGCGAGAAATCCAAGCCGGAACGTAGGCGAGCCAGAGGGTACCGTAAATCGAACCATGGCGAATGTGCTTGAGCGCCATCAATGCGCCCAGCATCGAGTTTGTGGCTCCCGTCAACTCTTTCCAGCTCGACCGGCGTACCGCATATCCGATCAGACCAATACTTAAACTGAAAGCCGTCAGTGTGGTCAGTGGATCATAAGTGCGCCACAACGGCCCCCATTCGGCAATCGTAGGTCGAGGCATGAAAATGGCGTGCAACAAGTAGGGCAGATAATCTACGCCATACGGATTGACCAACACGGCCAGAGTAACAACAGCAGCCATGGTCCAGAGATGCCAGGTGCCGCGCACGACCGCAGCGAAACTCCGCTTGGCCACTAGAATGTCAAGGATTCGTTCTGCGCCGTGGACGGCCATCAGACATAATCCGACGATAAAGCCTGCATGCAGATTCAACCAAACTACTAGCATCGCGCACCACAAGCATGCCCACCATCGACGACCTCGCCAATCCAGTTCTTGCATCCACAATTGCGCAGCGATGAATACCAAAGTAAATAACTGTGCTCGAACGGTGGCAAAACCGACCCAGAAAAATGGAAAGACGATTACTGAGGCAAAAGCAAAAACATACGGATGTGCACCACGTAGTCGAGCGATTTTGTAAAGTATCGACCAGAGAATTAAACACAACGCCGCCTTAATCAGTGTGATACCCCATACTCCCAAGCCTGTTTCAACGGTTGCGAGATAGAGTAACAATCCTGTGCCCCATTCATGATGCACCGAAGGGGAAACTGTGGGCGTATATGCAAACACGTCGTCTACCGGAAAGCTGCCTGTCGTCCATAATTGGCGTGCGAGAGCCAGCTCATGAAAGACATCGTGCGTTACCTCGTGCACTCGCGAGATGTAGGCCACAAAGCACATCGCCAGTGCCGCGATTAACCAACCTGCAACCGACCAATCAACGCTGCGATGTGTGGAGGGGTTCGCTGAATTTAAGAAAGTCGACATGGAAGAGTATTTTGCAAAAGAACCAACATGCATCAAAACGAGCACGCAATTTGTTCGGGAAGTAATGCCAAGGTTCATTTCAAAGCTAGCATTCCTGCTGCAGCGAACTCCCAGGTAGGCTGAGTAATCAGGCTGCAATCACTCCGAGCAAACCGGTTATAGCGAAAAAAATGGTAATTCGGTTCTTCTCGGTAGGGATTGATCTAGGCCGAGTCGAAGCGCTTTCCTAGACTCGCCGACGAAGTTGGTCTGGCCAGCGGATGTGGTCTTCCAACGTTACATGAACGAACACAAGCCCGAAGCGCAAGCGAGGGCGTCCATCCTGCACGCACTCGCTTGCGCTTCGGGCTCGTAATGGTTACCAGAACGAAGGTGAGGAGTCATCAGAGCATGGAAGCTCGCAGCGTTCGCCTTGCCTTGTGCATGGCCTGTTTGGTTTGCGCTTTCGCCACCAGTTCTCTACGGGGACAATATCCCGGTCGTTTCGCAGCACACAGCCCAAACTTTATCGTTTTTGCTCAGAGCGATCAGATGGCTAGAGCGGTCGCCACGGCTGCGGAAAAACAGCGCAGCGAGTTGGCGTTGCACTGGTTGGGACACGAACTTCCGGCTTGGTCGACGCGGTGCCCAATTCATGTTACCGCCGGTCCACGATTGGGAGCCGGCGGTGAAACTCGTTTCTCGCTAATGTCGGGCGAAGCCGGCAACTGGACTATGCGTATCCAGGGTACGCCTGAGCGAATTCTCGACAGCGTCTTGCCGCACGAGTTGACGCATACGATCCTGGCAACTCACTTCGCTCCACTGGACAAACATGTGCCGCGCTGGGCGGATGAAGGCGCGTGCACCACGGTCGAGCATTCCTCGGAAAAAAAGAAACACAATGACCATCTCGAACATTTTCTGCGCACCGGGCAAGGCATTTCTTTCAATCGCTTGTTTTCTCTGAAGGATTATCCGCCCGACATACTACCGTTGTATGCCCAGAGCCATTCCGTCGTTCAGTTCCTGATCGATCAAGGTGGCCCTCGCAAGTTCGTGGCATTTATCGAAGACGGACTACGGTCTGACGATTGGGAGGGAGCCGTCCGTCGCGCATACCTGTACGAAACACTCGGCTATTTGAAGCAGGAATGGAACCATTGGGTCGCCGACGGTCGCCCTGCCGTCACGAAATACTCGCCCTTGTTACGGCAGACTTCCTTGGCTCAAGGCAAGGGCATGTTGCCTCAACCCAAACCGCCAGCCGCACCAGTGTTGCTCGCCTCAGCAACCACGCCAATCACTTCATATCCCAGCGACGAAGTGGCGCGAGTTGGCAATGAGAGCTGGTATCGGCAGCAGTTACTTCGCGGCGCAGGGCAAAGTTCACGATCAGCTCCGACGGGCAGTACTGGTTTGCTTCGTCGAACCGCCACCATGGATGATCGCAGTTCTGATTTAACCACTACCCCTGGAGAGCCCATTCAGGTATTGCCTCCGGCAACGGCGCAGGCCAGCGAATTCATTCCGATTAGCTCGCAGCAGTCGAACGTCGCACCTTGGAATCAAGTTCAACCCTCTATCGCCGAAGTCCCGACGATGGTGCCACTGCGTGTCGTTGTTCCGGCGGTTCCCAACTCAATCTGGAGATAGGTATTAGAACATGATGAGGGCATCACGGCATTCGACTGGGGCACAACGGTTGACAATCCGTTCTATTGTCAAGTTAGTTTTGTTGTTAACAATAACAGGTTTGGTGACGCCCGTGTTGAGCGCCGAGCCCGACGAAATTCGTCGTTGGATTGTTCAGCTCGAGAATACCACATTTCAGCAGCGTATCGCCGCAGCGTCCAAGCTAGCCGAATTTGGTTCGGTCGCGCAAGCAGCAATTGGTCCGCTGGTGAAGTGCCTGGACGACTCCAACGCAGACGTGCGATTGCACGCAGCGCAGGCACTTGGGAAGATTGCACGGCAACCTGAAATTACCATCCCAGCTCTGGCATCCAAATTACGCGATACCGATGAGCACGTACGCTATTCGGCGGAATGGTCTCTGGTGCGAGTCACCAGGCAATTGAACTGCGACGAGATCGGTAACACGCAAGCTTTGCGAATGCTATGCGAAGTTCTTAAACAAGCAGCTTCGGATCTGAGCGAGCGCAATCATCAGCCTCGAAATCTGATCGCGATCCGCGAAGTTATTAAGACCGTCGAGGAAACTGTCGCCGCGCGATCGCAGGCGGCAGAACAACAATCCGCAAATCTCAAGGCCGCTGCCGAACAGCAACGCTTGGAAGCAGAAAACCAACGAATTGCCGAGGAAAATCAGCGTGCCGCAGATGCGATTAAAAAGATGCTGGCTGAATTTCTAGCCGGCGGCATTGTAGAACGATTGCAGTTTCTAGAAAAACTGGCAGATCCATCGGTCAGCACAGCGGCCCAACGCATGAAGATCCTCGAAACTACTTTTGACATGGGAGACTTCCGACTGATCGACTATGCCTTGGATCGCTGGGGAGAGCACGGGCAAGCTGCGTTGCGAGCGATCTTCGATTCTGCGGTCGCGCAATCCGAACCTGACGAGAATCTCGCTACGATTCTTGCAATGTTCAGTCCTCAGACGGAAAAGCATCTGACAGCGCTTATGACGATCGCTGCCAATCCTACGAGTTCAGACGACAATCGAGTCGCCGCAGTTGATGCAATCGGCCGAGCGAAGAATGTTCCTGAATCTGTAGTTCAACAGCTTGTACCTTTGGCCGGACCGGATACCGAATCCGAGGCGCTGAGGTTTTTGACGATCGAGACCTTGGGAAACCTTGGGGCCAGTGCGGCTGGCGCGGTCCCGCAACTGATCCAAACGTTTAATGAACCGAATGGATCGACGACTATCAATTCGCGCATTGCCAGTGCATTGGGAAGAATCTCTCCGACGGACTCGCAGGCTGTTGATGCGATTATTCGCCAGATGAATTCCTTGGACCCGGATGATTACTTTTTTCTCGAACTCATGCAGGCGCTAGCACAATTTGGCCAGCATGCCAGCGCGGGCCGGCCAGTGATTGTGCGAGGTTTGCAAGCCGACGATAATTATTTTCAGATTGCAACTGCCGAGGCATTGGCAAACACCTGCCCATCTAGTCCATCACCTTCGGAAGTCCAAATATCCGAATCGCTGGTCGCTCGGATCTTAGACAAAGAAGAAAGCATTTCCGTGAAAGCTGCTTGCGCGACAGCGATCAAGGCCACGGGTCCGTCCGCCGTTGCGCTACTTGCTCAGCAACTTAGCCACGAGAATAGCGAAGTTCGTCAGGCGGTGCTGCGATCCCTTGCAATTGTCGGGGTGCAAGCTGCACCTTTCTTGCAGAAGTTGACCGATGTTCTCACTCGTGAAAATGAGCAGCTCAACAATCGCGCGGCAGCAGCAAACGTGCTTGGCGAGATCGGATCTTCGGCTGGCGAAGTAGTACGGCACTTGCAAAGCGTGATTACTTCGAACAACGCCCAGCCGCGGTTGCTCGGTCCAGCGCTGGTGGCGCTAGCGCGAGTTGATCCAAATTCGCGAGCTACGATCGCACCTTACATGCTCGTGAAGGATTACTATGTTCGCGCTTGCGCGGCGCTAGCGCTGCATTGCTGTGGTGAAACTGCAAAATGTGTGGATTCGCTGCTACAGATGTTGGACGATGCAGAAGACTCGCAACCGCTGGAAGATACGCTTTATGAAATTGGTTCTGTTTCCATCCCGGCACTGACAGCTTGCATACGTGATCAGCAGGCCAATGATCAGCGTCGCTTGGCAGCGTACCGAGTCTTGGTACGATTGAATCCGCCGGATTGGCAGCCGTTAGTCGAAGTTTTGGGCGACACACAATTGGGACAAGAGTTCAGCGATAACTTGCTGGCGGTCTGGGATCCCGAAATGAAAGTCATTCCTACTCTGGTCCATTCGCTGTCTCGTGTGCCCAAAGATTCTCCCAAACGACAGCGTGTTCGAGAACTACTTGAAGCGATGAACGCTGATCTTGGCGCAGCAGGCGACGAACCCCAGTGGCCGAGCAGCCATGCGTTGCTATTGGCAGAAACTGGCGAACCAAGTGAAGCACATATGGCGATGTCTGCCGAAGAAGTCCGCGCTACGCAGCCTGAAGCCGCTCCGAAGCGAACTCCCAGCATGGCCGCGAAAGCAACAGCTCCGCCAACCGCCGAATCGATCGGCGAACCGTCACGAACGGCGCCGGACAAGGAGTCGGGCGAGTCGTTTCCAATATTTGCTCCAGCCGGTGTCAGCGACGATGCTCATGTGGAGTCAAATGCGCCCGCCGCGGATCGAGTTGTCCGTGTATTCTACGGAACCAATCGTGTCCCGCTACGGTTTCTAAGCGACGATTGGCGTTGGCCGGCGGCAATTGGATTGGCGGTCGCGACGATACTCTTCTGTGTGATGGCGCTTATTCGGATCAATGCACGACGATACGCGATTGTGGCCTTGGCAGGGCTCGCAGTATTTTGCGTGATCGGTTATGGAGCCATGTCGAACCTGCCGCGCATGGAGTTCGCTGAGACCACTCCTGCACAATACGGTGGGGAGTTTCGCGACCAGACTGATCTGGGGATTTGCGACGTCTCGATTCCGACCGACCATCGGCCAGGTGAACTCGAGGCGCCATCCCTGTTGCGTTTGGAGTTCAAACAAGACCCCAATAAACACGTCGTCGTGCGCAGCGTGCACAAGCTAGATCGAGAAGAGTTCTACGCAGGTCTAAGCCAACAAATGGATCAGCGAGGCAGAAACTTGCTGGTCTTCATTCATGGTTACAATGTGGCATTTGAAGATGCTGCCAGGCGCACGGCGCAAATGGCATTTGATCTGAAGTTCGCCGGAGCGCCAGTCTTTTTCAGTTGGCCATCGCATGCGAATTGGTATCGTTATGGGGACGACAAGAAGAACATCGAACTCAGTGTTGAACGTATCAAGACATTCTTGCTGGATCTGGCGGCGAATTCGCAAGCCGACTCGATCAACTTGATCGCACACAGCATGGGGACCGTTGGATTAACGGAAGCTCTTCGAGAAATTCAGGACCAAGACTCGCATAAGTTATTCAATCAGGTCGTGTTGGCTGCTCCCGATATCGACGCAGATATTTTCGTGCATCGAATCGCTCCCAATATCTTGGCCAAGGCTCATCGCATTACTATGTACACATCTGATTCTGATTTAGCCTTGATTGCGTCGCGGTATTTCAATCATGGTCCCCGCGCGGGAGATTCTGGGAAAGGCGTTGTGTTGTTTCCAGGTATTGAGACCATCGACGCTTCGGCAGTGGATACGAGTCTCTTGGGACACTCGTACTATGGCAGCAACGTCAGCGTATTGCACGATATCGGCAGGCTGCTGCAAGATCAACCGATCGAAAATCGGCACTATTTGCGTCCCATTTCCAATAGTCGATCTCCGCTCTGGTCATTCGATCCAGCGCGCCTAGCCGAGCGAGAAACGACCAACGCTGGCCCGGTCCGCTAGATTGTGACTGTCGGTCCAACAGATCTGGAACTTGATCGCAACAAGTTTCGCATATCCATGCTATACTTCCTCTTACAAATCGATTGGTGAGAGAGTAGAGCAATTGTCCTCAATTGCTCAGAAAACGATTTACATGGATTCTTTTTACTCAGTTTAGAAAACGATTGGGGACGATCGTTCTACACTCGCCCGATTGATTTGTGTTACACAGTGATTTTGTTGTCGGGTCAGTTGGACAGCGCCAGAGTCGAGCTTTTGATGTGCGGTATAGCCGGTGGATTGTGGTTCGACGAAACTCGGGCGATTGCTCCGAATGTGCTGGACAAGATGGTCGATTCGCTGACCCACCGGGGTCCGGATGATCGAGGAACTTACACTAGCGCGCTGCGACGTGACGTGGCCGGACTGGTGCCGGGAGTAGCTCTCGGATTTCGCCGTCTCTCGATTATCGATTTGGAGAGCGGTCATCAGCCGATGGGCAACGAGGACGGCTCGATCCAAATTGTCTTTAATGGCGAGATTTACAACTACCAAGAACTGCGAAGGCGATTGGAAGGGTCGGGACATCGCTTGGCCAGCCACAGCGATACCGAAACGATCGTTCATCTATATGAAGATCTCAATCTCGGTTGCTTCGAACACTTCAACGGAATGTTTGCGCTGGCGATTTGGGATCGCCAGCGCCGGCAGGTTGTGCTG
This sequence comes from Planctomycetaceae bacterium, assembly GCA_005798335.1. Classification (GTDB taxonomy): domain Bacteria; phylum Planctomycetota; class Planctomycetia; order Pirellulales; family Pirellulaceae; genus Aureliella. The sequence continues at coordinate 8,140 of SYJV01000228.1, forward strand.
GCTCGCGACAGGCTGGGCAAGAAACCGTTGTATTACCAGTTTCGAGATGGTCAGTTATTGTTCGGCAGCGAACTGAAGGCACTGGCTCAATCGCCAACTTTCGCCTCCACGATTTCGCCCGGCGCGATCGACCAGTTCTTGACTTACCAATACGTGCCGCACCCCAACACGATCTACCAACATGTACACAAGCTGCCGCCTGGTCACGTGGCAGTGTTTCACGACAACAAGTGTACCGTTCAAAAGTATTGGCGCGTCAACTTTGATTCGGAGATAGACATTTCCAATCGCGACGCGGCGGAGCGGGTCGGGGAACTGTTTCACGATTCGATTCGATTGCGGTTGCGCAGCGATGTGCCACTGGGGGCGTTTCTTTCCGGCGGGGTCGATTCATCACTGGTCGTTGCCATCGCACAACGACAGATGTCATCGCCTATCCACAGCTTCAGCGTGGGATTTCCGGTCGCCGATTTTGACGAGACCAAGTACGCTCGCCAAGTCGCCGCTTGGGTCGGTAGCGAACATCACGAATATCAAGTGACTCCAGATGCAGTATCAATCTTGGACCAATTGGTTTGGCATTACGACGAGCCCTTTGGCGACAGTTCGGCGATCCCGACTTGGTACCTTTGTCAATGGACTCGCCAGCACGTCAAAGTTGCGCTCAGTGGTGATGGCGGTGATGAACTATTTGCAGGCTACGATCGCTATCGTGCATTGTGGCTCAGTCGCTGGCTCGATCAGGTTATGCCTCTCAAGCAACTGCTGGGTGGCCGGTTTGTTCAGAACCTTAAGAACTCATCGCGCGAGCGGTCCTTTGTGCGCCGACTGAAACGATTTGGCGAAGCGCTCAACCAACCGATGGCGCGCCGATACATGAACTGGTTGCATATTTTCCCCGAAGGTATGCGCGGCGGACTTTATCGCGACGAGTTTGTCGAGCAACTGCCCGATGTCGATCCGTTTGAATTCTTTGAATCCGCATGGAAATTGACTGGCAATCGGCCGCTGATCTCGAAAGCATCTCTTGCCGACCTCATCACCTATCTGCCGTGCGATCTAATGACCAAAGTCGATATCGCCTCCATGGCTCATTCGCTAGAATGCCGGCAACCATTTCTAGATTATCGTTTAGTAGAATTCGCTGCAGCGCTGCCCGCTCATCTGAAATTCCGCTGGGGAAAAGGCAAACGGTTGTTGCGGGATGCCTTCGACCGATTATTGCCTCGCCAGATTTGGACTAGGCGAAAGATGGGATTTGGAGTCCCGTTGGCTGTTTGGTTTCGCAGAGAATTGAGCACCCTGACTCGCGAGAGATTATTGAGCACAGACGCGAGATGCCATCAGTACTTTCGCCCCGATACATTGACGGACATCGTGGAACAGCACATCTCAGGTGCAACCAATCACAGTTACCGGCTGTGGAATTTGCTGGTGTTCGAATCGTGGCTTAGGCGATGGCAAGCTTAGATGGACAGCGCCACTTTCATTTGCATTGGAAAGAACAAGTCGTTGCAGCGAAATCGTTTAACGAACGTGGGATAAGCTTCCAGCTTGTCAATATCTTGTGCAAGCAATGGCGAAACTCCGCTACAGGTTGACAAGC
>SYJV01000229.1 GCA_005798335.1 Planctomycetaceae bacterium
GAACAAACTATTCTCTGGGCTGCTTACGAGATCGTTCGTCCCGTGTACCAAGAATACCGGTGGAGTCGCGGCTGGCACGGAGATACCTGCTGCTAAGCCATCTTTATCCTTTGCCTTTAAGTAGCCCGGATACACGGAAACGGCAAAGTCGGGACGACAACTTACTTTGTCGAGTGCGTCCTGCGGCGGGTAAGTCTGATCGTCGAATCGAGTTGCAGCAGCAATCGCGAGATGACCGCCTGCGGAGAACCCGATGACGCCAATACGATCCGGTCGGACTGCCAATTCCGTTGCGCGATGGCGAAGAATACGAATCGCGCGTTGAGCGTCTTGCAGAGGTCGGCGCGCGGGTTCGCCTTTTGGTTCGTCAGCTCGCCGAGGTACGCGGTATTTCAGCACTACGCCCGTGATCCCATGCGAGTTTAACCATGCAGCAACTTCCTCGCCTTCCAATTGCCAATAGAGGTCCCAGTAACCTCCGCCGGGGCAGATCAACATAGTCGTGCCCGTCGCTTTATCGGCCGGCGGTGCAAACACTGTGATCGTCGGTTTGGTGACGCCGGTAATCAATCGTGTTTGTTCAGTCACTTCGACCTGCGTGCGATCCAACTTGGGTGACAATCGCTCGCGTTCGGGGCCAATTTCCTGATTTTCGTCGGGAACGACCGTCGACCAAACATCGATTACGCGCGGCTCAATTGCGAAAACTGTCGGCGCGCTAATCTGCGATCCCCAAAGTACCAAGCCAGACAAGCATCTAAGCAGTCTAGTCACAGCGTAGATCCCTATAGTTTGAGGAATTTTGCATGTTTCAGCTCCAATACCTGCCCGCCGGGCATGGATAGAGCCTCAATGATAAATCTTGTACGTCCCTGGCCAATACTCATAGTGCCAAGTTGCAAAGTGTGCCAGATTCGATTGCGGTACCGAGCATGACCATCCAAGTCGCGATGTGGCAGCCGGACCTCGCGCGGTTGAGCCTCGGGTACAGTGACCTCCAGCGATTGTTTACCCATGCGTACGCGGATTTTCGAACCTGCGTCCGCTAGTGGACAGGCAATCGCAAGTTCAATTTCGTAATCTCCAGCTTGCACAACGTCGACGTCGAACCAAATGGAAGCTCCAGCGGAGGTCCAGCCCATCAGCCAATCATTGGCAAAGCCAGGTCCACTAGCAAAGCGAAGCGGCGGATCATAGTAGGCTTGCGGCGCATGCAGTTCCACTGGATTGTGTTGATCGTATCCGATCGGCAACGGCAATCGCTCCAAGCCGTCTCGCGACACATCTGCATACCACGCGTCGTACTCTCCGCTTAATCGTTGAACAATTTCAGGATGTTGGTCGGCAATGTCATGTTCCTGACTTGGATCGGCCACCATGTCGTACAATTGCCACACGGTAGCGTTTGCGTCATTGGCCTTGGCTTTGGAACCACCTCCCGGTCCGCGAATTTCGCGGACCAATCGATAGCGCTGCGTACGCACGGCACCGGGGTACTTGTTGGATTCGTCAATCGGATTGTGAGTAAACAGCACTCGCTCTGGCCACGCGGATGTGTTGTTGTCGAGCAGCGGCCGCAGGCTGGTACCATCGAAGCGAGTGTCCGTAGGTTGTTTCACGCCGCACAGATCGAGTAGCGTTGGCAACACATCAATGTGCGCCGCGATTTGTTCGACCAAATGGGGTTGCCAGTTCGCATTGGGCCAATGAACGAACAGCGGTACCCGAGTCCCTCCTTCGTGTACCGACGTTTTTCCCCCGCGCATCCCGGCGTTGAAGAGTTTTACGCCCGCTGTGCCACCATTGTCGGTTAACAGGACAACAATCGTATTTTCAGCGATGCCCAGCGAAGTTAGATGCCTGCGCAGTCGCCCCATATTTTCGTCGAGGTTCTCGCACATACCATAGAAAGCAGCCACGTTGTCATCCAATCCGCGCGCTTTGAATTTCGCGAACTTGTCATCTGACACTTGAAACGGAGAATGCGGCGCATTAAACGCCAAGTAACAGAAAAACGGCCGGTCTTTTGTGCTCGAAATAAATCGTATCGCTTCATTGGTGAGAACGTCACTAATAAACCCTCGTGTGGGAGTAGGTTGTGATCCCCGCAAAAGATGAGCGTCAAAGTAGTCGTTCCAATGGCCGTTGTTGAAGCCGAAGAATTCCGCAAACCCTTGCCCCGGCGCAGTGTAAGGAAATTGTTCCCCATTGTGCCACTTGCCAAAACATCCTGTTTGATATCCGGCAGATTGCAAAATTTCGGCGATCGTGACTTCTGACGGACGCATCGCCTCTCGGTTGTGAGTCACACCATGGCACCCGGTTCTAAGTGGCCACCGACCTGTCAACAGAGCGGCTCGCGTGGGAGCGCAAAACGAGTTTACAAAGAAACGATCAAATCGCACGGACTGGCGTGCAAGTTGATCTATATTGGGAGTCTCCACATACGGATTTCCGTGGATTGCAAAATCTCCGTACCCCTGATCGTCCGCCATGATTAACACAATATTCGGGCGATCAACAGCCGCCAGTCGATGCCACAGTATCGCGCCAATCAAGATCGATGCTAAAGCCACTGAGCGAGCACGCATTTACTCGGCATCCCCTCGCCTTTGTCAGCGGATTCAACGAATAACGAATCGACAATTAACTCGGTGTATTTGGCGCGATAGGGCTGAGCGGCTGTTTGATATTTCTACCGGCAAGCTGAACAGTTCCGTCGGTGGGACGAGCCCATGCGATGGCGTTTGTAATAATGCGTTGAACGTTGAAATCGTGGTAAATCGGATAAGTCTCATGACCGGGACTGAAATAAAATATCTTTCCCTTGCCACGGCGAAACGTGCACGCGCTTCGAAATACTTCGCCACCTTCGAACCAACTGACCGTTAACAATTCGTCCGGTTGAGGAATATCGAAGAGTTCACCATACATTTCCGACGCTGCCAGCTCAAAATACTCACCCTGGATGCCATCGAGTATGACGTGACCAGGGCTGACGATCCATAGGCGCTCTTTTTCGTCGGCCTCGCGCCAGCGCAACATACAAGTCGTCCCCATCAACCGGCGAAAGATTTTCGATGCGTGGCCCGAATGGAGCACAATTAATCCCATGCCTTCTAAGACGCGGCGCTGGACCTTGTCGACGATGCTGTCGGCAACTTTATCGTGCCCTGCATGTCCCCACCACAGCATCACATCCGTCTTGGCCAGTACATCGTCCGAGAGTCCATGCAGTGGCTGGTCCAACGTCGCGCAGTGTACAGACACATTCGCTCCCCAACGCTGTTCAATTGCGCTGGCCAATACGCGATGAATGCCCTCGGGGTAGTTTTTCTGAACCACCGGCATGGAACGCTCGTGGATGAATTCGTTCCAAACGGTCACGTGCATGACTGCGTTACTCTCCATCATTTGGCCTCGTTTCATCATGATTCGTCGTCCGAACGCAATTTAGCCAGCACAGTGTAATCCTCTAGAGTTGTCGTATCTCCAACCTGCTCCTTACCGGATGCGATATCGCGCAACAATCGTCGCATGATCTTACCCGAGCGAGTTTTTGGCAGTGCACTGGTGAAGTGGATATCGTCCGGCTGTGCTAGTGCACCAATCTCTTTGCGAACATGCATTTTGAGGGCGGTCCGCAATTCGTCGCTGGGCTGGCCGCTGCGCAGCGTAACGAAAACTGACAAAACCTGACCGCGAATTTCGTCCGGCTTACCTACGGCGGCTGCTTCGGCGACAGACGGATGAGACACCAAGGCGCTTTCCACTTCAATAGTGCTCAATCGATGGCCTGAAACATTAATGACATCATCGATGCGCCCCATGATCCAGAAATAGCCGTCTGTGTCGCACCGGGCATTATCGCCGGTTAGGTACATACCGGGAATTTTCGTCCAATACTGTTCTTTGTAACGTGCGTCGTCGCCCCAGATGCCGCGCAACATGCCAGGCCAGGGATGATCGATACACAACATGCCACCACGGCCCAACGGGACATCTTGACCTTTCTCATCGACGATCCTTGGACGCACACCAGGCAGAGGTTTGGTGCAGCTTCCCGGTTTGGTCGCAATCGCGCCCGGTAGCGGCGACATCATAATGCCGCCCGTCTCAGTTTGCCACCATGTATCGACGATCGGACATCGTCCGCCGCCGATCTTGTTGTAGTACCACATCCACGCTTCGGGATTGATCCCTTCGCCAACACTTCCCAGCAGTCGCAAACTGGTCAGGTCGTGTTTGTCGACATGATGATCGCCCCACTTGATAAAAGCTCGAATCGCAGTCGGCGCAGTATACAAAATGGTCACGCGGTATTTCTCGATCAAAGCCCAAAATCGATCTTCCTCGGGCCAATTGGGCGCTCCTTCGTACATCAAGATCTTAGCACCAGCGGACAATGGCCCGTAGACAACATAGCTATGACCAGTGATCCAACCACAATCAGCCGTGCACCAAAAAATATCGTCATCCTGGTGATCGAACACCATTTGAAATGTACGCTTGGCGTACAAGTTATAACCGGCGGTCGTATGCCGAATACCTTTGGGTTTTCCGGTCGAACCACTGGTATAAAGGATGAACAGCGGCGTTTCACTATCCAGTGGAGTCGCGGGACAATCGGTGCTGGCCTGAGCCATCGCCTCGTGCCACCAAATGTCGCGACCGTTTTTCATCTGCACCGCATTTCCGGCGCGCTTGAGTACTACGCACTTCTCAACGGTTGAGCTCTTCGCCAGCGCTTCGTCGATGGTGTCCTTCAGCGGCAGGACCTTGCCGCGGCGATAGAGTCCATCGCTGGTCAGTTGAATCTTTGCCTTGGCATCGTTATTGCGATCGGCGACCGCCTCAGCGGAAAAGCCCGCGAAGATCACTGAATGAACCGCACCGATTCTTGCACAGGCCAGCATGGCGACTGGTAACTCGGGCGTCATCGGCATGTAAATGCTGACCACATCTCCTGGCTGGACACCCAGAGACTTCAGGACGTTCGCAAACTTGCAAACCTCGCAATGGAGATCGCGGTAGGTTAACGTCCGCGTATCGCCTGGCTCCCCTTCCCAGAGAATCGCTACTTGGTCGCCTCGGCCTGCAGCGATTTGGGCATCCAGGCAATTGTAGCTGGCGTTTGTCTTCCCACCGACAAACCATTGGGCAAACGGTTCGTCCCACTGCAGAGTCTTCTGGAACGGCTCAAACCAGTGAAGATGCTGGCGAGCCTCAGCGGCCCAATACCCTTCCAGATCTGCGGCTGCGGCATCGTACAGTTGTTGGTACTCCGACAAGCTTTTGATCGAAGCTCGGCTCGCAAAACTTTGGCTGGGCGGAAATATCCGTTGCTCCACCATGACTGTATCAACGTGCCCTGTTTGCTCACTCATCAGTTTCTTACCCTTTGTCGTCTGCGAACTCGGCGGGATTTTCATGCCTCAGAACCGATCTTGAGACCCGACAGTTGACCGGAGTTAGCCGTCCAACGCCAAGAAAAACCTGCCATCTATTTCGACCGCACATGTTCCAAGGATGCCGATTCTAGTTCGCGGTGGAAAAGGCTGTCAAATAGGCTCCTGAGGATTCGGTTGCAAATGTCATTAGCAACGGTAAGATTTTCTCAAAAGGTAAACTAATGATGCCCAGACCCCCAAGCAAAGTTGTGTACGAAAATTCAGGCCGAATTGTAGTTGTCACCGGTGGCAGCAACGGCATCGGCTTGGCGATTTGTCAGGCGTTTCTCGCCAGTGGAGCATCCGTGGTCTGCATTGACGTTGCCCAGGCCAGCGATTCCAGTGTCGCAGGCAGTGCCGAATTTTACCGTGCGGATGTCAGCGATGAATCACAGTGCAAAGCCGCAATGGACCATGTGGTTGGCAAATATGGGGGCGTCGACGTACTGGTAAATAACGCTGCGATTCAGCCCCCACAGTCCTATACACCGGTCGATCAGTTGGATTCGCTGCTCGCTCAGCGCATCATCAACGTCAACTTCATGGGTTATACCTATATGGCCAAATATGCGCTTGGCTATATGAAGGCACAGCGCTCGGGCGTTGTCGTTAACATCGCCAGCGGGCAAGGGCACAGAACCGCTCGACAAGTTCCGATCTACGGTCCCATGAAGGCTGCGTCAATTCTGCAAACAAAGCAATGGGGCGTAGAATACGCTCGTCATGGAATTAGGGTTGCTTCCGTTTCTCCCGGTGCGATCGATACGCCGCTCGTCCGCGCCAGCCTCGATGCGCAAGGCGGCGAAGCAGCGCTAGCCAATCGACATCCACTGGGACGCATCGGCCAACCTCATGAGATTGCTCAGGCAGTGCTTTGGCTGGCTAGCGACGATGCGTCGTTCGTAACCGCAACTGATTTGTCGGTCGATGGAGGATTGTCGGCCTTTGGGGCGTTTGCTGACCCCTATCCATTGCCGCAGGATTCCAGCCAGCAATAGTGGGTTGACTGCGCCGCGACAAATATCTAAGCGTGCGATCCATTGAGCGATTCGGTCAGCCAATGCGATAGGTACCAGGCGGAATCTCTTTCACTTCGATCGCGTCGATGACGTCATCTGATTTGTCGGGGAAACCTTTGGGGCCTTCGCTTGATCCTGGTCCGTACGAAGTATGAAACGTCCACGCTGCCGCTTGAGCGTTTGTCTGGAAACCAGATTGACCTGGCGTCCAAACCCATTGCATCCATGGAGGACTAGCCGTCGCGCGCCTGCGAGCTTCGAATAATTCGGCGGTCCCCGCAATGAACACGAAAACTGCGATCAACAGTAGGCCAAACTGACCATAAGCTATCGACGCGATAACAAATACCAGCGACATCCAGCGACCAACTCGAGCGGCAATTTCCGTAGCCCGCAAATGACCAAGATAGATCGCCAGCAAACTCCGCAGCACTCGTCCGCCATCCATGGGGAAAGCCGGCAGCATATTGAAAATTACCAACCCAATGTTGATGAAGCAAAGTTGGCCGATAAAACTAATTTCGCTAGGCTTGGAGGCTAATTCACCAGCGCCGACAGCGCCAGCCAATATCAACGCGAGGGCGATAACTACATTTACGGCGGGGCCTGCAACCGCGATGATCAACTCGTGCCAAGGTTCTTGCGGCAATCGCGTCAGGCGGGCAACTCCACCAATCGGCAACAAAGTAATATCGGTTGTCGGAATTCCAAACTTTGCGGCAGCAAAAGCGTGCCCGAATTCGTGAGCTAGCACACAAGCGAATACCGCCAACACGAATCCCGCTGCCACCATTCCAGCGACCAATCCTGACTCCGCCATGGAACTCAACAGGTAATACAACACGATGATCCAAAAGGTCCAATGGATGTAAATCCCGATTCCTCGAAATGTGCCGACCTTCCAACTGCCACCCATCGAATTTACCTGTTTAGAAAAGCGAGCACTTGTCCTGCCAAACCGGCAGTGTGCGAATCAATAATGTGGTACTCTATTTTCAAAGATCCTTGTAAGTGCAAACAATATACCAGCGCCACGCGATTAGTTGGACGAAGCTCCGCCAATCAACTTTCGCTTACTCTCCTATCGTCTTGAGGTCCAACGTGCAATTGTTTACGCGATTCGTATGGAAATCTTGTTTTTTTCTTACTCTCACAAGTGTTTATTGTGTTGCGGACCTAAGTGTCGCATCCGACCGGCCAAATATCATTGTGATCATGGCCGACGATCTTGGTTACGAAACGCTTGGCGCTAACGGAGGCACTTCCTATAAGACGCCACACCTCGATCGATTGGCTGGCCAAGGCGTGAGGTTTCAACACTGTTACGTTCAACCGCTGTGCACGCCGACTCGAGTGCAGTTGATGACGGGATTGTACAACGTGCGCAATTATGTTCGGTTTGGGTACATGAATCCAACTGCGACGACATTTGGTAACCGCTTGCGAGCGCAGGGATACGCGACTTGCATCGCGGGCAAGTGGCAGCTTGGTCAGCAACTGGACTTGCCCAACAAATTCGGTTTTGACGAACACTGTTTGTGGCAACACACTCGCCGACCGCCCCGATACGCCAATCCGGGCTTAGAAATCAATGGTACGCAGAAGGACTTTTCTAGCGGAGAATATGGTCCCGATATCGTAAACGACTACGCTATCGACTTCGTTTCTCGCCACGACAATAAACCCTTTTTCTTGTATTACCCGATGATGCTGACGCATGGCCCCTATCAACCAACACCCGACAGCAAGTCGTGGGACCCCACAGCCATCGGCGAAGCAGTCAATCGCGCACCAGAGCACTTCGGCCATATGGTCGAGTATATGGACAAGCTAGTCGGCCGATTGGTTGCTAAGCTCGACGAGCTGCGAATTCGCGACAATACTCTGATCGTCTTTATCGGCGACAACGGTACTGGCAGCGGCACTGTATCGAAGATGGGAAATAAGGAAATTGTCGGTGCTAAAGGCAAGACAATTTCGACCGGCATGCACGTACCCCTGATTGCGAATTGGCCCAAAGGGATCAAGCAACCGCTGGTGACCAACGAATTGGCGGACAGCACCGACATATTGCCAACGATTTGCGAGGCTGCCGGCCTCCCCGCCGATTCTTTAGGACAAATTGACGGCCGCAGTTTCTTGCCATTGTTGCAAGGCAGATCTTATTCGCCTCGCCAGTGGGTCTATTCTTGGTATTCGCCCAGGCAAAGCAACAACCTTGAAGTTCGCGAGTTGGTGTTCAACCGAGAATTCAAATTGTATCGCTCGGGCGAGTTCATTGATTTGAGAAACGATCTGCTGGAAAAGCAACCTCTGCGAGTCGGTGACCTAACAGGCGATGCTGCGCAAGCTGCAAAATCACTTCAGCTTGCGCTCGACCAATTCACTACTGCTCGACCCGCCGACCTCGATCAACCAACCTTAACGGAAACAAGAACTCCGGCAGAGAAGAAGGGCAAGAAGGCCAACCGTCAAAAGAAAAAAGGCAAAGCAGCCGAGTAAGCTGTCTAAATTTCTGACATCGCGGAATGCGTCAAGCATTTCGTTGATGCATTTTCGATTCCGCGATGTCAGTCCGCGCCGCACGAAAGCCTTGACGGCTGAGAAATAGCGTCTACGAAATCCACGGTGGTTGCCAGCCTTGACGATAGGTCTTGGACAACCATTTCTGAGCCTCTGTTAGGTTAGAAATGGACAGCGATTGCGGTTCCCACATCAGTTTTTGGCCTGGGTACCGAATGGCAATGGTTCCGAGCAAAACCGTTTCGGTCAACGGACCGGAATAGCTGAAGCTGGAGGTTGTTGTGCCTTCGCCTCGGCAAGCATCGGCCCACTGAACGTAGTGATCGACTCCCTCTACTATCGGAATGTCGGCGGCTTGGAATTTTTCTTCGGGGAACAGTTTGGGATTCGCGACATGAGGAATCACCAGCGTCCCTTTCTCGCCCACCAATATCGAACCGGCACCCGGTAATTTGTAACCAGCCGGAATATCCTGGAACTTGTCTTGCGCTGGTTTAGCGCCAACTGCGTCATACCAAGTTACTTTGATCTTCTTTTCATTAGCAGTGAACTGCGTTCCGGGAAAAACGTAGGTCACCTTGGCTTGGTCGGTCCAGCTTTCGGGCTTAAACCGAGGTGCCTCGCCTCGCGCATTTTTGGGAGCGGTCAACTCCAAGCATTTGAACACTGGATCGAGAATGTGGCATCCGAAATCGCCGAGCTGGCCTGTTCCGTATGCCTGCCAACCTCGCCAAGCAAACGGATGGTACATGCCCTCCTTGAACGGTCGCGGGTCAGCGACACCGTGCCAGAGATCCCAGCGCACCTGGGCCGGAACGGGATCATGGCCGGCAGGTCGATCGATATGTCGCGGCCAACGTGGAGAACCGCCTTGCCAAGAATGTACTTCCTTGACTTTGCCGATCATTCCCGAGTGGACAATTTTTACGGCGGTGCGGTACGCTTGATGCGATTGAATCTGGTTTCCCATCTGAGTAACAACGTTGAACTTCTTAGCGGCCAATTGCATTTGCCGCGCTTCGGCGAGAGTGTGAGTCAAAGGTTTTTGGCAAAATACATGTTTGCTCAAGTGCATGGCAGCCAACCCGACCGGAGCGTGCATAAAGTCCGGAGTCGACACAATCACCGCGTCCACATCTTTGGACTCGTCAAGCAACTTTCGCCAATCCGCATACTGGCGAGCTTGCGGGAATTTCTCGGCGGCCTGTCCAAGATGTTTGTACGAACTATCGATATTACACAGTGCAACGACTTGCACCTGAGGACTAGCCGCGACGCCGTTAAGATCACTCCACCCCTTGCCACCCGTGCCGACACTTGCCACTCTTAGACGTTCGTTAGCGCCCAGCACTCGCGAGTAACTCACCGCGGACAAAGAAATTGCGGAACCGGCAATCGACAGAGCCTTCAGAAAATCGCGCCGACAATTTTGGTGGGACATCGCGAAACTCCAGAATTAGGGACAATTGGTCAGGGATTCGGCAGGTATGATTGTGTTATTATATACATTTGGCACGAACAATATTGCAGCGACAATCGATGGTCATTTATTTGACAACCTGAATTGCGCGGGGGAGGCTGTTGGCCTGATTCCAGCCGAAGTCGCCCCAAATGAAATTCCGAATTGATGCGATCATGCCCAGCATGGAATGACAAGTGCATTCCAACTGGCACGCTTGGAAAATCGTAATTTCCGTCCGCATCGGTGCGCGATGCAAACTTCTTAGCGACGGTCTTCTGCGGGCCAACTTCTGCACGAATCCTGTCCATAGTCAGCATGACGTAACAAAATACTGGCATGTTCACTATCGGCTTGTCACGCAGGTCGACCAACTTTCCCTGGAATGAAAGCGTTGGCATCATTTCGATCAGGGCGCTTGGTATAAAGATCACAGCCACCGTGAGATGTTAGCGTGAATCCTATCGATAACTGCTACCGACATATCGCCCCTGACAACTCTACGAAACGGTCAGTCCATTAGGGCGAGCGGCAGAATGGTTCTTACTATTACAAGCCCGAAGCGCGAGCGAGTGCGTACGTGCCAGGATTGACCCACTCGCTTGCGCATCGGGCTTGTATTGGTGAGAATCATTCTGCCGCTCGCCTAGACGCAATACCGTTCAACGAACGTGGGATAAGCTTCCAGATTGTCAACCTGTAGCGGAGTTTCACCATTGCTTGCACAAGATATTGACAAGCTGGAAGCTTATCCCACGTTCGTTGAACGGTATTGCGTCTAGGCGCACATCTGACAAACAGATCGCTACGAGGTCGGCGTAATTCTCTCTACACTTCCGGATGGGAGCCAGGCATCGCGACCGTCTGCCAATCGAACTCGCAACCATTGATCTCTCTGGTCGAGCACGACCAACTCAGTTCCACTGGGTAACGGTTGCGGCAACCTTGCTGGTGCCCCATGCGAATCCGCTGATCGAGCAATTACTTCTGCCACGATTACCACAGCCGCATCTAATCGTGGTCGCAGCGCCCGAACGAGCTCCAGAGACATTAAGACACTCCAGGCCAATATCGTTAACACAGCGAAACCACGCAGCCAACCCATCCGCCAACGCAACGACCCTGCGAAGGTTGCTGCGGCCAGCAGAAATACAACCGCTGCGAGCGATTGCAGTAATTCGCTGGTCAAGTGTTTATGGAACGAGAAAAAAGAATCCAAAAAACTCTCTTCGACCGGGCGAGGAACCCATTCGGGCAGTTGTGACCTAGCGTGACGCAAATTTTGCTGGGCGCGCCGATGGCTCGGATCAGATTCCAAAGCGCGACGATACGCGACAATCGCCGGCCCGAGCCTTTCAGCACCCAGCGCTGCGTTGCCGAGATTGACCAGCAATTCCGGGTTCTGCCATCGATTCTCTGCTGCGGTCGGCATCGATGAGGCCAATTGCGAAAATAACAATTCCGCGCGACCAAATCTAGCTAACCTCTCATCCCGTTGTTTCGCTTCGAGCGCTTGGCGGTACTGGTCGACGGCTTCCTGCAACATCCCTTCATGAGTTTGGCAAACTGCCACAGTCGAGATGCTAAACAACTCGAGGCAACAAACACACGCCAGGCTCAACCGGCAAAATGAGTTCCTATGGCTGACGACACCGATCATTTCGCACAAGCCTCGACAACTTGTTTGGCCCTTCGTACCAGTGCTTCGTCCAGCGGCTGGTCAGCGGCATTGGTCGGTGAAAAAATGATGGCCTCGCACGCGGCGACCACTTGTTGAGCCTCGTCCCTGGGGGCATGAGGCAAGACTGAAATCAATTGCCTCAGCGCGGCAGCAATTTCTTCAGCCGCTTGCCGGCGAGGAAGACCAGCCGCCTTAGCAACTCGCGCTGCCTGCTGCCGAATGCACTTACTCGCTGCCACCAACGCTGGATCGCGCTGACGCATCCGGCGGTCGACTAGCGCCATGAAGACCAACAAACAGCTTCCCACATAGATTGTCCAATTAATCCAATCCTGTTTAGACAGAGTACGACTGGCAAGCAATAAGTCGGCGTTCGGTTCGATCGCTAAATCAGCCCCAGAGAGCGTGAATGAACTTGGCCGGTTCATCGCTGGCTTGACTCCCGAGTTTTCCGTCTCCGCGCCATTCATGTTTCGACTGCCAGCGCTTTCGTTAGGCGGAATTTGTTTGCTGACCACATCTCCGGCACCAATTACTTTGGACGGCATCACGCGCAAGGCAATCGGTTTTGAAAAAGTCGTTTGATACGATTCGGTGGTTGGATCAAACCAAGAGTATGCAATGGCTGGAATCTCAGATACGCTTTCGTCGGCCACTCGCACAGATACGCGAAATTTCTTAGTTCCTTCAGAGTATTCGCCTGCCATTTCTCCCTGCGGCAAGCGAAATTGATTGGGATTGAGGCCTCCGTCCGCAGACAGGTTTGGTAGCTTGGCATTGTCCACATTGCCATCTCCCTTCAAGGTGATATTCAGTGCGATAGGATCACCAACCCGTACGACAGTCCGATCCGCCGCCACTTCGACAACAAAGCCATTACCGACGCCGCCGGAGAAACTTGCAGGCCGCCCCTCGGCTGGAAAAGGCTTTACTACAATCGTTTTCGGTGTATCCATCGCTTGTCCCATTTCAACCTTGGCTGGCCGCCGTTGATCGAACAGCGAACCTTCGAACAAGTCGAATGGCGATCGAGACCGGCGGCGATCCCACTGAGTTACTTTTCGAATAGTCGCGGAAATCGACACCTCGGGGAACTCGCCAACTTTGTCGGGGATCATCACACGCGACGCGGCAAGAACCACAAAGTTCTTGCCATCTTGGCGAACTTCGCGTGCGGTGCCTTCTAAGTTAATCGTACCGTCTTTAGTCTCGATGGGCATGACGTTCGATCCGCGGCGAGGCTGTTCGTCAGTAGCAAACCGAAACATATCGAACAAAGGCGAATAGACATTTCGCTCTTCGAGACTGTCTGTTTCACCGGCATACCACCACTCGATCTTGACAGGGACACGCTGGTCGACATAGATCGGCTGTTCAGGCAGTATGAGCCGAACGCGTAGATCAGGGTCGTTGGGAACTGACTCGAAAGCGAATTGTCGAGATTTCACTTTTACCTGCTTCGCACCCTGCTGAATAATAAACGGCCCAACAGAATACTCACCAGCTTTGTCGGCGGTTACCAAGTACTGAATTTGATGCGTGACCTGCCGCGATTGAAATATTTGGCCATCGCGGAAAACAGCTCTCGCCATCACTTGGGGAATTACTTGCCCCAAGCGACCACGCAATCCATCAGCCAGCTTTCCAGAGTTCGTATCAATCGAGACTGTCGGCTGTGGTTGTTCATCGAAACCTTCAACGTTGAACTGAATGATTGCTGCCTGTCCAACGTAATATGGAGGCTCCGATTGACCGACACTTACTTCGATGTCCTGGGCGAATAACTGCTCCAACGTACTCACAGCGAGCAATCCAGCCAACAGGCTGATGTGTACAGCGTTCAATTTCCAGAGAATCAACCTTGATATAAACTGTTGATCACGATGAACTTTTGCCCATGGCAATTGCATGTTAGTCACCAATCCTTTTCGACGGAAGCTTGCCCGGTTGCAGCTCGTTTTTCGCGGTCGCGACGACGCTGTGCCTCGCGATCACGTACTGCTTGCAGCAATCGCGAAGGGTCACCACCGTCGGCCTTTTGTTCATCGGGTTTCTGCGGTTGATTTTGACCAGCCTGCGATTGCTCTTGCTGCTGCTCGCTTTGCTGGTCATCCTGTTGTTGCTGGTCTTGGTTGGGCTGTTGTTGATCGGGCGGCTGCAAGACTGCTAGCGCTTCCAGCAGTTTTTCTAGCGCTGCATCTTGGCTCTTTCTTGCATCGGCAAATAGTGACTTGCTCGGTTGGTTGGTTGTTGTCACACTGACTGGCGCGCTGGAATCGGCGGGCTTGTCCGTTGAAGCATCTGGTACCGCAGGTGTCGCGTTAGGAGCGGGTTTTGAATCTGCTGACTTCCCGACTTTTTCTACAACTTCGGCCAACTGATTCGATGCCTGCTGCATGGATTCTTGGCCTTCACCGACCAGCTTGGAAGCTTTGCTAAACTTCTCAGCCATGGCTGCTTGATGCTCCTTGGATTGCGCAGAGTCGGCATCGCCAGCGCTGTTAGGATTCGCAGCCGCTGCGGGTTGGCTCACCGCTGCCCCTTGTTCGGTCAATACCTGAGCAATTTGCTTTGCTATCTCAGACAAATCGCTCTGTCGCTGTTGAAACTGGCCAGTTTTCGGTTCGGTGGTTGAATCAGGCTGAATGCCTGCCGACTGCTCGGTTTCATCGTTCAATTGCGATTGCCGCTGAGCTGTCTCCTGAAGGTGCTGGACAATCGAAAAAAACAGTCGGCGCAAATCTTGTAAGCGTTCCACCGATGTTGCTACATGCTGGCGAGCCAAAGTGAGTGGTTCTTGATTGCGATCTTGTGCGCTGTTTAACGGCTCGCTGGCGCTTTGCATTGCTTCCCCTATATGTTGCACCAGTTGTTTGGCAAGCGAGAGTTTTTGTCGAGCCGCATCGATTTGCTCAGCGTTATTGTCGGCAACGGCAGGTTGCTGTGTACCGGTGGCAGATTTACCTTGCGGACTCGTTGGGCCAGCAGGACTTGGTGTGGGAATCTCGGCCAAAGCTTCATCGACCAGTTTGGCGATTCGCTCAACGCGAACTACGTTTTCTTTGTGCATCCGAGCAGCCAATTCTATTTGCTGGTTGTTGATTTCTGGGACAATCGTCTCAGCAGCAGGCTTTGAGGTTTTGTCAGACTGCTCCGTGGAGTCCTTCGATTCTGGTTTATCCTCATCAGGAGCATGTCTAGAGTTCGCCGTTACAGCCGCTTCGGCGGCAATGAACTTTTGAACCAAGCTCTCGCGCTGGTACGCCAATTCCACCAGCCGTTGCAGGTCGAAGAATACTTCGCGAGCTCGCTGGAGTTCGTCGATGGCGCCAAGATGGCTCTGCGTAGCGCGATCGAAATCGCTGCTGGCCAGCGACTGTTTGCTGACCATGAGTTTTTCGTGTCCTTGCGTGAGATGGGGAGTTGCCTGGCGCAGCAAGGCCAAAAATTTCTCCTTCTGAAGCTCTTGTTGTTGGTGAGCAGCATCACCTTTGGATTTCGTCGAATCGTCCGCAGGAGTATCCGGCTGCTGAAGCGCGGCTTGAAGATTTGAATTCAATTCGCTCAGCCGACCCGCCACAGACTCGGCGTTTTCCTCGAGGTGTTCGCGAGTCAGCCAAGCCGGGCGGGCAGGGCGCTGCGCCGAGTCAGTTTTTCCAGCTTCGTCACTTGGCTCCATTGGCTGATTATCACGTCGAATTGCCGCTTCCGCGGATTTTGAGATCGATGCCAAGGCGATCAATTGTGCATCGGAACTGACATCCGATATGATTACGTCGAGCAATTCGACTGGGTTCCGCAATTGATCCCGTGCTCGTTTCAACTCGCTCAACCCGTTTGCGGCGCGGCGGAACGATCGTTCACCTTGTCGCCGCCGCATTTGGCTATGCGCTTGGCCGAAACGTTGGTCGGCTTGTGAAGTGTAGTGAATTAGATTCGAAAGCTGAGCAACGCGTACATTCTCTTCGGGGCTGCGATCCTTGTCCGTCTTCGCCTTGATGCGATCCAATTCTTCTCGCGCGTTGGAAGTGATCGCTTGAATATCTGATACGATTTGGCGCTGGTCCATGGACAACTGACGAAAATCAGATCGAAACTCTTCACTTGACTCAGCCGATTCGCTTGGACTGCCCAGATTCGTCGCAATTCGATCGACCAATTGTCGAGTCGCGGCAATCAAATTCCGCTGCGCATCGATCGCTTCATCCAACTGCTGAGCCAAGTCACGGCCGTCCTTTTTGGCAAGCGAATCAGCCAACTCGACGATGCGTCGCAAAACAACCTCCAGATTGTGTCGTGAGTCTTGATCTTCAGGGCGAAGTCGAGCAGCGTCTCGAAACCAATCTGAGGCTTGGCGAAGATGTTTTAGTGCCTCCTCCGGTTTATCCTTGAGCAATCGGTCGGCGCGCTCGACTTGGACTATCCCGAGATTGTATGTTGCTCGGAATCGCACATCGCCGTCCGTACCGGCTTCCCGACGCGCGTCGGTCAACAATCGTTCTGCTTGATCACAGTCACTGGACAAAATATCGACCGCTTCGTTGTAGGCGGCACGCGGATCGATCGGCTGTACGGCAGCTTGATCGGTACCAGAGGAAGGCGATTTTGCTGCATCGCTGCCTGACTGATTTGGCGCGTTGCTGGCGACCTTCAGGGCGTTGCTTGACGATTGGCTAGCGACTGGCGGCTGACCGCTAGCGCCACTGCTCACAAAACCAATTAATAACATCGAAGCCGTTATGGAACTGGTCCGCCTTGTTGAAGGCTTCACTCGGCGCAAGATTGGACGTTTACTCATAGGTACGGGAATTCCCAATTCCTTGCGTACCGACCCGGACCGCAAGATGATGCTGATTACGAGAAACACGAGACTCGCGAGAACTGCCCACTGAAAAACATCTTGTCGAATCGCGTGTCCTTGCCCGTCGGATTTTCCACGAACCAACGGGACAATATGGGCATCGTAAATCGATTTCAAGTCCAACGCGCCTGTGCCGGCTGGGATATACGCTCCGTCGGTCGCTAGCGCAATTTCGCGCAAAGTTTGTCCGTCCAGACGCGTGATCACCGATTTTCCGTCCGCATCGAGCACTTGTGTTTTCGCCCCAGTTCTGGGGTCGGTCACAAAGATCTCGCTGCCCGATTCATCACCGAATCCGATCGTTAGAATTTTGATTCCGCGTTCAGCAGCGCTTTTGGCAGCATCCAGAGGGTGAGAATCGTGATCTTCGCCATCAGTGATCAGCATTAACACTCGCGATACGTCGGAGGAAGTGCGAAAACCGGCCACGGCCTTGCGAATTGGCTCTTCCAAACTAGTACCACCGCGCCCTACGCTGCTTGGGCCGGTGCTATCGAGAATCAACTTTAAGAACCCATAGTCGGGTGTCAACGGACAGAGTACAGCAGCGCGTCCGGCGAACGCAATCAAGCCCACTTGATCGCCTCGTAAATAGGAAAGCAAATCAGAGATTTCGGCTTTGGCACGCTCGAGTCGATTCGGAGCAGTATCTTCGGCCAGCATCGATTTGCTGACATCCAGACAAACCATAATTTGCGCTCCTGCGCGCGGAGTTTCGACGAACGTCAAACCAAGTTGTGGACGCATCAGCGCAAATACTAAAGACGCACCAGCAAGCGCCAAAAAAACCAAACTTAACCAACGGCGTGATGGCGACAAACGGCATGCCAGCCGGGCTTGCATCGCGGTACTGATAAACCGCGAAAGGATTTCGCTGCGTCGCCAGTCGATCCAAACTAAAATTGCCACAACCGCAGCCAGCCACCAGGCGGCTTGCCACCAATTCGCATTCGCAAAATGAAATTCAGTCATAACGACATTCAACCATCACGGCAATGTACGAAACACAGTACCCAACGATAACGACCAGGCGGCCATCAATATCAGCGCTGCGATTACCCAAGGAACATAGTGTTCGTTGTATTGCAAATAGCGCAGCTCCGATACTTCAGTACGTTCCAGCCGATCGATTTGTGCGTAAATCTCTCGCATCGCGTCTTTGTCGATTGCTCGAAAGAAGCGACCGCCTGTCTTGTCGGCGATCTGCTTCAGTCCTTCCTCGTCGATTTCAACCTGAATGCGTCGCAAAGTCATTCGACCCGTAAAGGGGTCCTGGGCTGGAAATGGTGCCAAGCCATTTGTGCCCGCGCCGATGCAGTAGATCTTGACTTGTTGGGCAACCGCTAGTTCGGCGGCTTGTTCGGGATCGATAGCTCCAGCGTTCTGCACTCCGTCGGTCAGCAACACTACGACCTTGCTCTTGGCTTTGCTCTCGCGCAATCGTTCCACGGCCAGAGCCAAGCCATCGCCGATCGCAGTACCGTCTTCACCTTCTTCATGAACGATCTCCAGATCTTGAACCATGGTGGCCAAGTTGCCGTGATCGAGTGTCAAAGGGCAAAGACTGTCGGCGTAGCCAGCGAATGAAATCAATCCGATCAAATCGTCTGGGCGTCCGCGAGCAACCTTGCCGCCGAGAATGAACTCCTGCAATACTTCTTTGACCACGGTCAAGCGGTCAATTCCCAAGTCATCCTTGACTAAATCGCGTGCGTTCATCGACCCCGAACAGTCGATGACGGACATGATTGCAATCCCTTCGCGAATAACTTTGCTCTGGGCATCCGGCGTGCGCGGGCGCGCGAGCGCCACTGCAAGGCATGCCACTGCGAGTCCACTCAACAGCGCTGGCAGGCTTGACAAGCGCACGCGCCAGGTTGGTCCAGCACGATCCACCACCGCCAATGACGAGAACCGCAGGGCAGATGGTACCCGACGCGCCAGACCCACAACGATTGGCGCCAACAGAAGCAGCGTCAGAAACCAAGGATCTCGTAATTCCATGCACACCTTCTTACGATTTACAGATTCTACTCACGATATACAAATCACCCAGGTCACCATTCAAACCCGACGCGTTAGCGAGGAGTGCGCCAGCGAGGAACTTTCTGCTTCGCTATCCTGGAGCAAAAGTGGCGCGTTCTCGCGAGTCTCGTCCAGGAATCGCGCAGCCGTTTGTATCGATTTGTCGATATCCGCACTGGTGGGCTGGACTCCCGCGAATTTTACCAAGTCTGCTTGTCGAAGAAACTCGCGCAACAATGATTGATGCTCGCGCGACAACTCGGCAGAACCACCCAGCTTCCCAACTGAGGCCAGAAACTCTTCGGTGGTCAGTTCCGGAGCACGCAAGTCGAAACGATCCTCTAAGTAGCGCCGCACAATGCTCGACAGTTCGACGTAGAATGCGTCCACCTGCTGGCTGGTCGGGCGCGGGCGTGCAAGCAACCGATCTAAACGCACTCGAGCGATTTCGTAAGCACTCTTTCGACGTGCGCGCTGTCGCCAAGCGATCCAGGCTCGCACTCCAAGCGGCACCGCTACCGCTATCACTAAACAACCGGCAGCGTAGAACGGCCAGTTCGAGCGCGGAAGCGGTTCGCGGCGCCCTAGTTTTCCAAGGGCCGGCTTCAGCTTGGCCGACGCTCCTTCCGGCACCACGGAATTAACCGTAAACTCTAGCCGCTCGGTCATGATTTCGAACGCATCGAGACCATCGGGGGCAGATTTCTGACCTGGCCGACGATCGACATACTCGACCAGAATTGGCGGGATCGCTTGTTTGCCCGACGCAGGTGTTTGCAATCGATACTTTTGAATAAATACACTCCGTCCGCCGGAATCTATGGATTGCCTTGGCGCGAAATCGACGATCGTGAATCGCTCCACAGCGTCGCCAAATTCGGGCATTAACACTTCCACGTCCTTCTCGGCAGTGACGGTAATTGTCAACGTGACGATGTCGCCGATCGTGGGCTTGTCCGGTTCGAGCGCGATGCGAACCTTTACGGGGCCAGATTCCGCATCACGCGAAATCGAATCTGCGCGGCAGACAACACTGGGCACCAGTGCTATGAACGCCAGCGAGCAGCGGAGAATTGCGTCAATCGAAATCTGCAATCTAGCCTTCATCTTCGCATTCTTCGTTCGCGCATTCGAAAGAACTTAGCCAACGGATCGACAATGGAGCCCGCAGCGTCGATATGGATAAAATCGATGCCCGACGCGCCAAACGATCGTCGCAGTGATTCGACTCGTTCGTTGCTCGCCCTCAATACTGCTTCTCGGAATCCCGTCGCACCGGAATCATAAACCGCGATCCGACCTGTCTCGGGATCGGCCAGGTGTATCATACCCACGTTGGGGATTTCCGATTCTCTGGCATCAGTTACCAACACAGCAATCACATCGTGTTTCCGATTCGTATTACGCATAGGTTTGAGAAAACCGTCATCCAAGAAATCGCTGACTACGAAACAAACAGTCTTACGAGTGGTCACGGACATCAAAAACTCCATGGCCCCCGCGATATTGGTTGACTGGCGATCCGGTCGTTGAGCCGTGCGTTTGCGCCCCAGCGGCAGCCAACGCCTGCGAGCCATCCGAGTGCGAGTGGCAAGTTCCTCCGGAGTTTCACCGGTTCCATGGGCCAAAACATCGCGAATGACTCGCAAAGAATGTTTTTGCCCCTTGCGAGCAGGAATGTATTGTTCGATCGAACCGTGAAATAGCGTCAAGCCGACTTTATCGTCATTACTGGTTGCCGCAAACGCTAGCAGCGCGCACAGTTCTGCAGTGGCTTCGCGCTTTGATCGACCAGCCGAACCGAAATCCTGCGACGCGGAAATATCCGCCATCATCATCAACGTCAACTGGCGCTCTTCCACATAGCGTTTGACATACGGCCCTCCCATGCGCGCCGTAACGTTCCAATCGATCGTGCGCACATCGTCGCCAGGAATATAGGGTCGGACTTCTTCAAACTCCATGCCGCGCCCGCGAAATACCGATTCGTATTGCCCGGCCAAAACGTCCGCAACTTGCCGACCCGTTCGAATCTGAATTTCGCGAACGCGTTGAATTAGCTCTTTGGCAAGCATGTTAATAAAGCGTCAATCGGAGCGCTGCTCTTGGGGAATTTTTAATCACTACGTTCTATGCTTTGTGGGACGTTTCTTCAAGCCTATTCCGCCGCACACAGCCCGATCAACCGTATTCCACCCAGGGAGATTTTTCATAGAATGCACTGCGAATCCTTTTTCTGCTTGGACCAATCCAACTGGAGTCAATCTATGAAATCTGCACCTATTTTCGCGTTGGCCCTATTTGCTCTTACCGTTTCCTCACCATTTTCCTTTGCTCAGGAACCGACGCCTTACGGCGAGCCGATAGCGTTGGAGCAGGCCAAAAAAGTAATGAAAGCGGCGGAAGAGGAGGCCCGCAAACAGAAATGGCCTGTGGCGATCGCGATCGTCGATAGTTCTGGATTCTTGGTGATGTTCCAACGACTCGAAAATACGCAACTTGGCAGTGTCGAAGTATCACTGGAAAAGGCCAAGACCGCAGCTTTGTTTCGACGCACCACCAAAGAACTAGAAGACCGCCTAGTGGCTGGCGGAGCAAACTTGAAAGTTCTGCGTCTGCCAGGCCTACCTATCGAAGGCGGCATTCCAATCGTCGTCAACGGAAAAATAATCGGCGCTATAGGCGTCTCTGGTGTCCAGTCAACCCAAGATGCGCAAGTCGCCTCGGCGGGTATCAAGGCCTTAGTGCCTTAACGCAATACCGTTCAACGAACGTGGGATAAGCTTCCAGCTTGTCAACCTGTAGCGGAGTTTCACCATTGCTTGCACAAGATATTGACAAGCTGGAAGCTTATCCCACGTTCGTTGAACGGTATTGTGCCTTAACGATGGTCAGTTAAAAAAGTACTGAACAAGTGCGAATGATTACAGTGGCTGGGTTGTGTTGACACTCAGCAAACTGTAGGTACTGCTGGACCAAAGGTCCTCCAGCCTGCCATCATTCAAACACGACTGAACGGCACTGTAAACGGGCCCCAATCGATTCCACCAATCTTCAGCTCGATCGGGCCCCAGAGATTTGTTGGCGATGACAAGGTGTGAAATCCGTCGGTTTGCCAGAAAACTATGGAGCGCTTCTGCGGTACCGAAGTGCTCTGGTGGTGTGAGCCCCGGCGCCTGAAAAAATGGAGTGCCGATGATGCAACACCGCGGAATGTACAAACTGCGGTTTTCAATCAACAGTAGAATTCGCGAGCCCGGAGAAGTGGCTTCGTCAATCTTTGTCGCCAGTTCAATGTACTCCTCGGTCAGCGAGTCATTCACCCAATCTGTACGGCTCCAAATTCCAAGATTCGTTTCCCAGGAGGCGAAATAGTAGCCAGCGTTTGCCCAAGGAAGGCTGACGATCGTCGAAACAACCAGCAACCATTCCACCAGCATTTTTGTGCGCCCAGCTAGGGACTTGATAGCCGCAGCACCTAATACCACGACAACAACGAACAGTGGAATCGCCAAGCGTGATTGCTGAGCGGTGAGAAACCAAAATAGATACAGGATCAGGGCAGTTAACAACAAATGAGTCGGCCACGCCAGTTGGGAGTATGATACATTGATGGCTGAACGATTTCCGGTGGCAGGTCGGCTTGTTCGGTTGGGCATGCCGACTCGCCGACTCGGTCGACCATGCGTTGCCGCGGCCAGCCAGCCGACTCGTATCGTCAGCCCGAGCAGTACTAGCCACTGCCAACCAATTCGACCATCAAAAAGCGCTTGATCCCAAGCCAAATAGATTGGCGAAAAAAGCAACGCAACGACTCCGCGCATGCCAAAGACGGACCCTCCAATCGCATGGTGATAATTGCTTGTTTCTAGCATTGCCGTATTTGACGTAAACCACGCGGCAAAGAATGGGTAACACGGATTGCCTGCCAAAAACCATGGCCGCAAAAAAAATGGAGACGCGATCGCCACCATGGTTACCACCAACATTGACGCCCTACACGAAATCAGAGGAATACTCCTGGTCGATGCGCTTAGGCCGCGCAATTTTCTTTGCTCATGCGTATCGACAAATTGTTTAGTGGCCAATTTGCCTCGCCGAGAGCCAGTCTTGGTGATTACGGGAACTTCCGGTGGTGAGATATTAGAATTCCATAATTCTGTCACCAACCATAACAAAGGAATGACCACAAGAATCCCACCAGTCAATTTTGTCGCAGCAGCTCCACCAGCAATGATTCCGAGAATTATCAATGGACTCACACTCGAGCCACCCGCCCGCCACTGCCGAGCCAAAGACCGCATGATGACTAACATAGCTGCGACGAATAACAGCAAGAAAACTTCGACGTAGCAATTCTGACTGATCATCAGCGAAGTCTGACTCGCTCCAAGCGATAGCGTCAGTATCAATGCCGCGCGAGCATCTGAGACGTCTCGCGCGACGGTGTACAATAAGTATAAGCCGATGATCCAGATGCTCCAGGCAAGCAATCGCGACGTCACGAGAGACTCGATCGGAGCCGACATCCAGCATAGGATCTCTACTAACGACGGAAAGCCTGAGTAGGGCAAATCACCGTAGAACGCAGGCCAGCCATCAGCCATCCAAAGTCGCGGCAAAACTGAGTGGTAGACCAGTTCATCCCAGCCAGTTGGATAGTTCAATGCAGGCCCGAGTGTCAGCAATACACAAGGTGCAACGAGCAATAACCGCAACCTGGGTAGATCGGGAAAGTAGTAGCGCGAACCCGACGTACCAATCGGCTGCATTCGCACTTTCTTGGCTCGTTCTAACAGCCCAACGTGGATCGAGCGCACCGCCGATGCGAGGCCGTAAAGAGAAAACAGCGCCAAAGGCAACAACGAAAATGCGCCTGGCAGACCTGCCGTTGCACCAATGGTTACGCCGGAGAATGCAACAATTGTCAAGCCTGCGGCGGAATAGGCTAGTTCATATTCAAGGCCAGTGGGACAGGCGCTCTTCAGCCATCGCCTGAGCAATAACCCCGCTCCCCATGAGGCAATGAACAAGAATGCTACACCGACAATTGCCCAAGAAATCGAACCCATCGACTCAAGTGAAGGTAATCGTTCGATTCCTGCCATTGTCCTCATTCGTATTGCCTACTCACGGAATTCTTAAAATTCGCGTTCTTCTGGGAATTGCGGTATCCGGAGCGATTGGCGGTGTCTGGAATAGCTGATGGTTTGGAGCAATTGAGGACAATTGCTCTACCTCTTATACGCGGCCGTGAGCTTGCCAGAGGTCGAGCAGCTCGACAAGGTGTTCAACCGCGGCGGCCATTTCGTTTAAGGATGTGAACTCGAGGACGCTGTGTATGTTGTGCTGGCCAACCGAGAGATTGGGAGTCACTAGCCCTTTCTCGCTGAGCATCGCGCCATCGGTTCCACCGCGAATGATGTCCAACTTTGCGGTTCGCCCCAAGCGATCGTGGGCAAGTTGGGCCAGTTCGAGTACCAGTGGGCATTGTCCCAAATAATCCGCCATATTGCGATATTGTCGCGTTCGCTGAATGTCGAATCGCAATCCTGGGAATCTGTCGGCGATCTCGGCTGACTTGTTCTGAACCAGTTCCGCATAAGTATCGAGTTTGGCGGAATCAAAATCGCGCAGCAGCATTTTCGCTTCGGCATTGGCAACGTCGCCGCGCAGGCTGTAGGGATGAATAAATCCGTCGCGACCGTCGGTCGATTCTGGCGACAGGCGGTCGCGCGGCAATTCGGCCAGCAACATACTCAATCCTCGCAAGGCGTTCACCATGCGCCCTTTCGCAATCGACGGGTGGATGACTTTGCCGATCGCATGAACGGTCAGCAAATCTGCCGAAAAATTTTCACCTTCAACTACACTGGCGCCGCTCCCGTCGAGCGTGTAACCGGCGACAGCATCCACGGTTCGCAAATCGACATGCTGCGTTCCGCGTCCGATTTCCTCGTCACATGTAAACAAAATGCGTACCGGACCGTGTGGCAAATATGGGTGCTCGATCAGATGACCAGCCAACTCCATGATCGCCGCTACTCCTGCTTTATCGTCACCTCCCAACAGCGTCGAACCATCCGTGGTAACTAGGCAGTGTCCCTGCAAGTCCTGTAGAGCTGGGGTTTCGGCTGCTCGGATGATTTGACTGTCGCGCGCCAGTTGGATGTCGCCACCGGCATACTCTTCGATGACTTGTGGGTTGACACCGGCACCCGACGCATCGGGCGAAGTGTCTAGATGTGCGTTCAGTAGAATCGTTGGTACTGGACCGGTCACACTCGCAGGAATTGTTCCCCACACTAACCCATGTTCATCCTGGCGAGCATCCTCGATACCAATCGCTCGCAGTTCTTCCAGCAGCATTCTCCCTAGTTCCAATTGTCCAATCGAACTCGGATAACTAGTCGCTTCGGGATTGGCCGTGGTTTCGACTCGGACATAGCGGAGAAAACGATCTAGTAAACGGGCTGTGTTGATGGGCGGCTTCATAGGAAACGGAGTCCATGGTAACTTCGTGTTGGGTTGAACTAAGTCAAAGACAGGCCCATACTGAGCCGTCGAGATTTTATCCGCTTTGTGTCGTTGAGCGAACCGTACCGCAAATGAATCACGACTATCCACGTGCCCTAGATGACTAATCGAGCATAAGCCAACTCACATGAGCACCAATGCGATCCGCGACGTCCATTATTTCTTATTCGACGTGGAGAGCGTGGCTGACGGGGAACTGGTGTCAAATTCGCGATTTGCTGGCCAGGGGCTCGCGCCTCAGGCCGCAATATCCAAATTTCGTCAGCAACTGGTGATTGATACTGGACGAGACTTTATTCCGTACACTTATCAAATCCCTGTCGCGGTGGTGATCGCTAAGATTCGCGAAGATTTGAGCTTGATGGAAATCGTGTCGCTCGACCAGCCCGAACATCGACCACACGTGATCACCAAGCATTTCTGGACAGGTTGGGAAGCTTATCAGCGCCCCACGTTGGTCACTTTTAATGGACGTGGATTCGATATTCCATTGATGGAGCAAGCTGCATTTCGCTATGGAGTTTCCGTGCCGCAATGGTTCAATCTACTGGATCGAACCTATGAACAGAACCGCAACCGATACAACCTGAACAGCCATATTGATCTGCACGAAATACTCACGAATTTCGGTAGCACGTGGTTCCGCGGTGGATTGAATCTGGCCGCGAACTTGCTGGGAAAGCCTGGAAAAATGGATGTCCAAGGCGATATGGTACAAGATTTGTATGAGTCCGGACGCATTGCTCAGATCAACGAATATTGCCGCTGTGACGTGCTGGATACCTACTTCGTTTTCCTGCGAGTGTCCCTTATGATGGGGAAAATTACGCTCGATCAAGAACAAATGCTGGTGCAACAAACGAAGGAATTCATTCAGTCGCAGGTTGACCAGCATCCGGCATATCGTCAATATCTGTCGCAGTGGGGAGACTGGAAAAACCCATGGAAAGACAATTGAACCAAGGTGACTTTATGAATTTGATCACACGCATATCGATCATCGCGATTTTAATCCTGGCAAGTCGCCAATTGTCCGCGCAAAGCAGCGTAACTGCGATCGATCCAAAATATATTCCATCGAGTGCGATCGGATTCGCAACTCTCAATGCCAAGACGGTAATTTCGTTACCAGAATTCAAGCTCTATCCGACCGAAGTTCTCTCGGCGGCGGGCATGGAAAACGTTGGCATCGATCCGCTGAAGATCGAACGCGTCGATTTTATCACAGGAATGCCCGGGCCAGCCGGTCCGATCCTTGCCGCGATGATCACCATGGCTGAACCCATCAACGAAGCGGCTCTGAATCCGCAGTTGTTCGCTGGACCCGATTGGCAAGATGATCGCGGGTTCAGATTTCGGCAACTGGCGGTCGAGCCGGCGTTGAATTTGGTTTTTCATCCACTGGACGATACTCGGTTGTTAGTCGGAACCAAGGCGTTTGTACGCATGATCGCGTCCGGTAAGAACCAACCTGGCCATGTCAGCTCGATCTTGGCGAAAATCAAATCGCAGCAGTCGCTCCTTATTGCTCTGTCCTTGAAGACATTGCGGCCAATGCTGGAGGGATTCGCGGAAAGCGCTCAAGCACAATTGCCAAAGCCGATTGCCGATGACTTGCAGGCACTTGCGTCGAGCATCGATTACATCGCTGTGCGCAGCAGCGTTGGAAGCGGAACCAAGACGCAAATCCTAATTTCGGCGCAGGACGCCAGCGCTGGTGAAAAAATCGAGGCTAGTTTGCGCCGTTTGATGGCTATTGGAAGTCAAATGATGGTAGCTGAAGCGAATAAGGGCATTCGAGGAAATTCGCCGACGGAAAAAGCGCTGCGTGCCTACGCGAATCGATTATCCAAGGAGTTAACGACACTGCTGGCTCCAAAACGCACAAACGAACGCTTGCTGATTGAGCTGGAGAATAACTCTTCGGTGGCCACCACCGGTGTATTGGTTGGCCTGTTGCTACCCGCAGTGCAGCCTGCTCGCGAAGCCGCGCGACGCGCGCAATCTTCCAACAACCTCAAACAAATCGGGTTGGCGTTTCACAACTATCTTGATGCACATCGAAAATTGCCGCCGCCCGCGATTCGCGCGGCCAATGGGCAGCCGTTGCTAAGCTGGCGCGTGGCGATACTGCCGTTTATTGAACAAGCGCACTTGTACGAAAAGTTTCGTTTGGACGAGCCTTGGAATAGTGAACACAATATCAAGCTGGTCGATGAAATGCCCGCGACCTATCGACATCCCGCAAGCAGTGGGCCCGTGGGTCGAACAGTTTACCTGGCAGTCGTGGGAGCCGAAGTGGGCTTGAAATCCGAGGGCGACACGAATCTGGAAGACATCACCGATGGAACGGCCAACTCGATTCTCGCGGTCGAAGTCCACGACCACGCTGCCGTTACCTGGACAGCCCCCGATGATTTTAATCCGCTCGAACAAGACCCGATGGGAGCGATGAGAATTGGGATGGGTTCGCGGACGGCTAACGCGCTGTTCTTTTCCGGGGCGGTTCAGGCTATCGATGCGGCAATTCAGCCGAGCCTGTTTTGGAAATTGCTTACCCGGGCCGGTGGGGAAGTCGTTGAGTTGCCGTAGAGATTGGCTTTAGGGGTCGCGCTTTCGAAATTCAAAATTGGCGGGGGGATTTCGTTTTCTATAATTGTTTACGGTCTCAAATTCGAATTTTGAACGCGCGACACCACCACCTAATGCGTTTGCAGCGTTAGAGACACTTTGCCCCTTCGTCGGTAGTGCGACTGGAGTTATCATTTTGTTGTGGTTTCTCATTAGCTGCTACCGGTATTGAGGACCATCAATTAACATTCGCATTCAGTCGAACGCTTCCAGCTTGTCGACCTGAAGGTCAGATTCACCCAAGTACGGTTCTAATTCTATCTGCCTACTTGAAGGCTCAAACTGAGGAACTCTCCATGAAATGGTACCTTTTGGCGGTTTGCTTCATTCTACTATCGACAGCGGCTGGGGCCGCGGATTTTGAACTTAGGAAAGGTGACCATATCTGCATAATTGGCGGGACTGTTGCTGAGCGAATGCAGCATTATGGCTGGTTGGAGACACTGATTCATGCTCGATTTCCGGAACACCAACTGGTCTTTCGAAACCTAGCTTACTCGGGCGACGAGATTGATGGATTTCAAAACAAAGACCATCGATTGCGTTCGCGCGATTTCGGCAGCTTTGACCAATGGCTGGAAGGGAATGCTCCGTGTCCTCAACCGGATAAACTATCACCACGCGACTTGGACAAAGTTCGGCAGAATCGGTTCGAGCTCACCAATACTAAGGCCGATGTGATTTTTGCGTTTTACGGCTACAACGAATCGTTTGCCGGTCAAGCTGGCTTGGATAATTTCAAGGCAAATGTGGCCGCATTTATCGATCATGTCGCGGGACAGAAATACAACGGCAAGTCAGCACCGAGATTGGTGCTATTTTCGCCGGTGGCTCACGAGAATGTCCAAGATCCCAATTTGCTCCCGCAGAAAGCGGTCACGGAGCGTAATATTCAATTGCGAATGTATGCCGATGCGATGGCGGGAGTTGCCAAATCAAAAAACATTCCTTTCGTCGATATCCTTTCCTCGACAGAAGGTTCGCGCCTGGTTGGTCGTTCCATGACGATCAACGGCGCTCATCAAACCGAGCAAGGAGACGCGGCAATAGCGGTAGCTTGTGAAAACGGCTTGTTCGGCAATTCCAAGTATTCTGCAACTCTGGAAAACCTGCGCAAGACCGTCACCGACAAAAATTTCTTCTGGTATAACCGCTACCGCGTAACCGATGGCTATTCTACATATGGCGAGCGCGCGTTTCTGAAATTCTCGGAAGGGCCCGGTGGCTACGGGGATGGCTTGTCGAACTATTCCGTTGGTCAGCGAGAATTGGACATTCTCGATGTGAAGACTTCCAATCGCGACCAAGTTATCTGGGCGACCGCACAAGGAAAATCGGCTCGCGCGGACGATTCTAGTATTCCGAGCTTGATCCCAGTTATTTCCAACAAGCCTGGGCCGCTTGACGATGGCAAGCACGAATTCTTGTCGGGCGATGCGGCTATCGAGAAGATGACCATTCACAAGGACATGATTGTCGAGTTGTTTGCTGAGGAAAGCAAATTTCCCGAACTGGTGAATCCTGTGCAAATGGCTTTCGATACCCAAGGGCGATTGTGGGTAGCCGTCTGGCCAACGTATCCTCATTGGCAACCAACCGAGCCGATGGCGGACAAACTGCTGATCTTGGAAGACACCAATAACGACGGCAAGGCGGATGTGTGCAAGACTTTTGCGGGAGATATACACAATCCAACGGGATTTGAATTTTGGAATGGCGGAGTCTTGGTCGCCCAGGGACCCGATCTTCTATTCTTGAAAGATACCAACGGCGATGATCGGTACGATATCAAAGAACGATTGATCCACGGCCTAGATACTGCTGATACGCACCATACTTCCAACAGTTTCGCGCTTGATCCGGGTGGAGCGGTCTACTTTCAGGAGGGCACTTTTCATCATACGCAAGTTGAATCCGCTTGGGGTGCCCCGCGCCGCGTAGCGAACGGAGCTGTCTTTCGATACGAACCGCGAACTCAGAAATTCGATGTCTATGTTTCTTTTGGATTCGCCAACCCGCATGGACATGCCTTCGAACCATGGGGGCAGGATTTCGTTTATGACGGTACCGGGGCTCAGCCCTATCACGCACTGTTATTTTCTGGCGATGTCGACTTCCCGCAAAAACACGGTCGTCCACCACAAGTGTACGAACAGCGTACTCGGCCCTGCGCCGGTGTCGAGATTCTCAGCAGCAGTCACTTTCCCGAAGAACATCGTGGCAACTTGCTGGTTTTGAACGTGATCGGATTCCAAGGAGTATTGCAGTACAAGTTAATGGAAAAGGAATCTAGTTTTACGGCCACCGAAGTCGATCCGATCGTGTTTTCATCGGACCCAAACTTCCGTCCTTCCGATATCGAAGTGGCTCCCGATGGTTCGATTTACTTTACCGATTGGCACAATCCCATCATTGGTCATATGCAGCACAATTTGCGTGACCCCAGTCGTGACCGCGATCACGGCCGCGTCTATCGCGTGCGGCACTATAGTCGCGAACTGTTAGTTCCCGCACCAATCGCTGGCCAGCCGCTGGAGAAATTGGTGAAGTTGCTCGAATCGCCCGATGATCGCGTACGCCATCGCGCTCGCATTGAACTTTCCGGCCGCCCATCTGACCAAGTTCTTGCCGCTGCGAAAACTTGGACAGCATCACTGAAGAAGGACGATCCAGCTTACGAGCACCATATGCTGGAATCGCTGTGGTTGCACCAAAGTCACAACGTGGTTAACGAAGAGTTGTTAAAAACGATGCTCAAATCGTCTGACTCGCGGGCTCGGGCGGCGGCCACGCGCATCGTTGTCTATTGGCGTGATCGAATCGCCAACCCTCTCGAACTGCTCCAAGCTTCAGTGAACGATGAACAAGCAAGAGTTCGCTTGCAAGCCATCTGGGCACTCAGCTACTTCACAGGCGCCGATGCCGAAAAAGCGTCTGAAATTGCAGTAGAATCGTTAGTTTTTGAACAAGACGATTACATCAAGCATACTTTGGCGGAGACCAACAAGACGCTCGATGCTCGAGTGGCTAGCTTCAAAAAGGCTCAAGAAAAGTAGTGTTTCGCGAGGATAGTAGGAAACCGCTAAGCATCGGCGCAAAAAAGAGTGTCGTCTTTCGCTCCGCGAAAGAACATACTTTCGCGGAGCGAAATGCGACTATCCTCTGACAGTTCTTCCTGCGCCGATCCTAAGGCTCGATGCACGACGCTCGAGCCTTTGTTTTTTGCGAGTTGCTCGTTCAATACATCGTTCATGCAAGCGTAAGTAAGGGTGAGATCAGCGGTGGGAACTTGTAAGTTTGTTCGATGCGTCGCGTTGAGCGTGATCTTTCTGGCGACTCACTGCGCCGGGATCTCGTCGGTGGCCCAAGAGCCTGTTAGCGCGGTAGGGCCATTGATGAAATTGTTGCAAGGGGGCAGGCTGCTCCCGGAGCGACAGGGACCGGTAGTGGAAATGATTTGCAAACGCGGTAACGCACACGATCTGCGAGTCATTTTCGATCGCATTGTGGCGCCGACTGGATTCGCCGCAGATTTGCGGATGAAGTCCATGGATTGGTTAACCGATGCTGCGGCTACGCGCAAGGTTGTTCCAACTGGAGATCTAACCGCGATTGTTTCGTTGGTCAGCTCGACAAATCGCGATTTGCAATTATCGGCGATTCGATTGGCGGCTGCTTGGAAAGTCGAAGCCGTCGGTGACAATCTACAGGCCATTGCGCTTGATTCGCACTCGCCGGTTCAACTGCAGCGCGCCGCGATGGAGGGTCTGGTCGTTATCGATAGTCCGGTAGGCAGAGCAAAACGACGATGTTTCGGTTGGCTGCAAAGGGACAGGCGAATAATATTCGTATGCTGGCAGTGCGCGGTTTGGCTCAGTTGGATCTGGCGGCGGCGAGCGAACAAGCAGCATCATTGCTGGCTGAGTCTACTGCGGAAGTCGATTCGAGCGAAACGCTGTTAGCGTTCTTGGACCGCAAAGATGGTTCCGAGACACTGGCGGCGGCGTTGTCTAAACATAAATTGAATGTCGATGTCGCGAAGAAAACGCTGAGGTATATGTACTCGATCGGGCGCAGCGATCCGGCTTTGTCGGCGGTGTTGAGTGAAGCGGCCGGCGTTGCCACAGATCCACCGCCTCCAACTCAGGAGGAAGTTGCTCAGATTGGGCAGGATGTCCTCGCCAAAGGGGATGCAGCACGAGGCGAGGGCATTTTTCGCCGTGCGGACCTGAGCTGCCAGCGCTGTCATGCCATTAATCGGGCAGGTGGGCAAGTCGGTCCCGATCTGAGCGCCATCGGCCGAGATTCGCCGATTGACTACGTGGTCAATTCGATTCTCAATCCAAATCTCGCCGTGAAGGAGTTGTACGTAACCAAAGTTTTTCTCCTGGACACCGGCAAGATCTTAACCGGAGTTGTCGTAGATAGGGATGACAATCGGGTTCTCGTCCGCGATTCGCAAAGCAAGACCGTGACGATTGCCACAGCAGATATTGAAGACGAGGCGGAAGGTAAGTCGCTGATGCCGCAAGGACTGACAAAGTTCTTGACGCGCGACGAAGTGCTCGATTTGGCCAGGTTTATCTACGAACTGGGCAAACCTGGACCATTCGAAGCTCGGAAAACTCCCAGCATCAATCTGTGGCGAATCATGACCGCGCCTCCTGACGAATTGACCAAGGAAGTGCCTCATCTGGAGCACATTCGGCAACTGGTGCTCAACAGTGCCGCGGATCAGTGGATCAGCGCCTATTCCAAATTCTCCGGCGCGCTGCCACTGAACGAACTACGATCGGGCAATCAAGCTACCGTAAAGATTATCCAAGGAGAAATTCAGATTAACGAGGCCGGCAAACTCAAATTTCAAGTCCGCTCAACGGAACCTTGGCAAATTTGGTTGAATGACCAGCCGCAAACGAATAGTGCTGATTTCGAAGCAATGCTTGCTA
Source organism: Planctomycetaceae bacterium (assembly GCA_005798335.1). GTDB lineage: Bacteria > Planctomycetota > Planctomycetia > Pirellulales > Pirellulaceae > Aureliella. The sequence continues at coordinate 33,136 of SYJV01000229.1, forward strand.
CCGGACGCCATAAATTAACCGTGCGCATCGAGCTTTCAGATCGACTAAACCCGGAATTGCAGGTCGATGTAGTTCGCCCGGCAGATTCGCAGGTTCAATTTGAAGTCGGCAGCGGTTCGTGACCCGGTCGAATCCTCGTTTAACCCCAATACCGTTCAGCGAACGTGGGATAAGCTTCCAGCTTGTC
>SYJV01000026.1 GCA_005798335.1 Planctomycetaceae bacterium
AGCTTCCTTTAGCAGGATTTGCCAGTCGAGAGCTTGGGAGGCGCGAGTCGATAAATCGAGGTTCAGACCGGCTTCAAGAATTCTACGGTTGTTGCTAACGATAGCTTTAGCTTTCGCCAAGTGCTTTGACGCCAAATCTGGTTTGTTGAGCTTGGCGTTGCACATGGCAAGTACCAGAAAGGTCAACCAACGCCAGAGCGTGGTATGGCTGAGCGCTGCACAGGTGGATTGTTTGTGAGGTCGCTCGTCTGGCTTGTTCAGGACGGTAGGCTTAGCGGCATGAAAGACAGGTCGTCCATCCGCGTTGGCGACCGCCTTTCTCAGCGGTTGGTTCTGGTCGACTACCCTGCGACAGTATTTGGTGATCTCGAAGGTTAGCGTAACGTTTATGCGGCAGGACAAAGTCGGGGTAGTCAGTCCACGCGTATCCGCATCGAACGCATGTGAATCGCACCAAAGTAATCTTTAGCGATTGAACGACATGTGCTTGCGAGGCAAGATCGAAGTCCACGAAACGGACAGATCGCAACCAGCTTCGTTGGCGTTTAAAGGCCTCGGTGGAAGCCTGGCACGACCGACAGGCACAACCATGCGCCGTTCCAGCCCGAGCAATCCGTTCATGTTGCTTGATACGGAGCCAAAGGTGAAGTCAGCTCAGCAGTTTGGTCGCAGTATGCGCAAGGTATAACCACACTTGGCGCAACCCACAGACGCTACAACCCTTTGTGGGATACTTTATATGCCCCATTAGTATTGTGTGTCAAACAAAAAAATGTCCGATCGATCAAAATACAATTTCGAGGCGGAGTCACTTCGCGATGCTGGCCGCTTTCGAGCAATGGGTAGCAAGCTGCAGGACTGACGCACCTACTTTGGGGCGCGTTTGTGCACGGACTCAAATCGTTTTCTCCAAACTTCCGACGACAACTGTTGAGTCAATAGCACGTGTGCGGCGACTTCGCTGGCTTTGTCCGATTGTCCGCTGGCAAGCAACAAACGGACATGGAGCCAGCGTGCGCTCAAGAACAGTTCATCAGACTTGTCTGCGCCGGTGGCAACTTGTTGAGCCAGCCGCAACGCTTCGGACTGGCCAGCAGCCCCTTGTTCTGCCAACATGTGGGCCAGTTCGAGCCGAAGAATGCCATTGCGAGGAGATTGATCAACCATTCGGTTCATGGTTTCAATCGAGGCTGAAGTTCGTCCGCGCAAGGAAGCAATGCGCAGCAATAGCGTTTGCTGGTGTGGCTCGGCAATCGGTTGCGAGTCTTCTTGCAACTCTGGCCAATTTGCGAATACGATCGACCATCGCGTGTGTTCAGAAAATGGCGTTTCATCGATGGCGTTCAGAATGTACCGGCCCCAACTGGTTTTAAAATCCGATGAGAGCTTGTCCACAGAAAATGTCTTGACCAGGTCTTGCACAGTGTCGAGACTGCCAGCGCGCGCGGCATCGAGCATCTGCAGTGCTAAGTAAATTTGCTGCTCAGTTTCATTCAGGTTGGCTGACGACAACGATCGCAGGCTTCGTTGCAATTCACTGCGGCCAGCGGCAGTGGGCCATGCTAGCAGCGACTCGGCGGCGACTGCCACCAACTGTGTGGTCGTGGCAACTGTTCGAGATGCGCGGTAATGATACTCCGATAGCCAACGGAGATCATTCGCCGCCGACGATGCAGTTCGATAGCCTACGATTACGTCAAGCAACTTGTACAGGCACTGTTGGGCGGTTCGATTCTCTTTAGTGGCGACTAAGCGTTGCTGAATTGACTCGATCAACTCGTCGATTCTCCGTTGGCCAACGAACCACTTTTCGAGCCACTCCTGCGCCCGGTCTGCTTCGGGTGAGTCGGGCCAAACACGGACTTGCGATTGAAGTGCGGCAGTAAACAGCTTCGATAACTGGGCGTTGCGGGAATCTTGACGAACCGCTTCGACCAGCGCTTCGACAGCCAGCCAGTGTAGCGCCGCGGCTTGGGATTGTTCGGATACTTGCTCCGTCAGAGACAACAAGTGCGTCGCGGCCTGTTCGAGTTGCCCGCCGCGCTTGCGCAGCGCGAATCCGAGTTTTGCGAACTCGAGTGCGGCGGGATAGCGCTCGGTCGCCTTGGCAGAATCGCTCGCCGATACCAATTTCTCGATCGCGGCCGTTTCATCGCCTGCGGCGAGTAACTGCCGTACTTCTGCCATCACGATATCGGTCCCCAAGGAATTCGACGTATCGGCCCCGCGATTTCCCAGCGCCTCGACCAGTAATGCATCGGCTCGGTTTCTCCAATAATCGCCGTATCGTCGGCCGATTTCTTTAGCACTCGATGCAATGGTCTGTGCCGCAGAATCGTGTTGAGCAGCGGGAACTTGCGCGAGCAACGCAAGTTGTACGCGCATGTCGGCCAGTGCAACTTCGGGAGTGTCACCCAGGGCTCGCAACTTGGCCAAAGAACGCTGAGCAATATCGATGTACCGATCGTCGAGCAGAGCGTTGATGAGCACAATCAATGCTCGAGTCTTTGGTCGAGCATCTACGCTGGTCGATTCCGATATCTCTTTCAATTCCCGCAGTCCTTCTTGACGCGTCCCGAGGTCGAGTTTTGCGGTGGCCCGCGCGACCAGCAATTGATTTCGAGCTGGCCAAGTCGGCGGTACCCATTCCAGAGATTCTTGGACTGTTGTGGCAATTTGAGTCGACGCGGCAATACGATCAGGAGATTCAGCGGGATAACACCGAGCCCTGACGAGCATCGATTCACAGCGCAGCAATTTGCTTTCCAATCTCAATTGTTGCAGTTGGACTGAGGGAACTAGAATGGTCGTGGCTGGAAGATCCGTCGCCAGCGGCAAAAGTCGTTTGAGACTCTCGTCCAAATGGTCCAGCTTGGCCTCGACGGCGCGAATCGATTGTAAAGCTAGTTCGCGAGTGGCGGAGTTGTTCGGTGCTCCGAGCCAACGGGCCAGTGCATCTTGAGCTCGCAGAAAACCATTCCTTGCCGCTTGCCACTCCAGCCACGATTGTCGCGGATGGTCCTTGCGGCGAGTTCGAAATTCTTCTAAGATTTGGTTGGCGGCGTCCCAATGTGTTTGAGAATTCTCCGTCGAGTACAGCGCGGCCTGCGCTTCACATTCCATCAATCGCATTGCCCAGCGGGCGAATTTGTGTGGATCGCTGGCCGCCAATGCCATGCGCGCGCGGCAGTACTGTGCCGCTGTTGTGCCACCCCCTTTTTCGCAAACGGCCTTCAACCAAAGATCGTCGACATCCGGAGCGACTGCGATCGAGCAATGCGCGCTCGCGATCCAGAAACAAATGGCAAGTATCAGCCTCCACAGTCTCATGGATGCACGTCCGTGGCGATAAGATTCGAAAATCCAAGCTGCCGAGCCGCTTCGTACGACACGATTGCCACCGAGTTCGCAAGATTGAGACTACGAGCCTGTTCAGCCATGGGAATTCGCAGTTGGCGTTTCGGGAATTGGTTGCGTATCGTCTCTGGCAAGCCGTTTGTTTCGCAGCCAAATACGATGACATCGCCTTGCGAGTAGGCAACCTCAGTATAGGATGAGCACCCAAACTTGGTTACCAACCAAATTCGATTTTGTGGGATGCGCGACAGCAATTGTTCCCAAGAATCGACAGCTTCCCAATCGAGATGTTGCCAATAATCCATGCCCGCTCGCTTGAGCTGGCCCGAATCCATTCGGAAACCAGTCGGTCGAACGATCCACAGCTTTGCGGACAACGCCACGCACGTTCTGCCGATGTTTCCCGTGTTTTGCGGGATCTCGGGCTGGTAAAGTACGACGTGCAAAAATGACATTTGCTTTCCCTACGCGGTTCATCCCAGTAGCGGTACGGATTAGACTCTTTTATAAATTGAACCTGACAAGAAACGGTCCTGAAATAAAAGGCACGCTGAAAAAGGCTCAGTTTCTTTTTGTTCTACACAACTCATTAACCAGTACAACCCATGGCTATCCAAGTAACTTGCCCAGGCTGCCTCAAGCGATTTTCCGTTAGCGAAAAGTTTGCGGGCAAGAGCGGTCCCTGTCCGAGCTGTTCCAAACCGATCAAAATTCCCGAACTGACCGATCAAGTCGTCATTCATGGACCTGCCGAAGGACCAGCGGACTCCAAGGGACGTCCCATTTTCAAACCCATTCGGCGCAAGGAATTTAAACTTTCCAAGCTAGCGATGATCGGAATTGCGGTCGGCACGGTCGTAGTGCTTGCGATCGCTCTGGCCGTTCGGTTTTCGGGGAGCGAGCCGCCGGTACCGCTGTTGGTGTTGGGCTCGATTCTCTTGGCGCCTCCACTTGTGATGGCTGGCTATACATTTCTGCGCGACGATGAGCTGGAAGGCTACACAGGCCAGGAGTTGCTGGTACGTGGCGGCATAACCTCGCTGGTGTTTGCGTTGACTTGGGGACTATACGCCTTAATTCCCACTTACCTGCATGGTTACGAGAGTATAGCAGAGATCGCTGCACTGGACCTGGTGATCATGATTCCGATCATGGTAGCCATTGGCATGTTCGCTTCGGTGGCCGCGATGGAATTGGAATTCTACCAAGGTGCGATGCACTACCTATCGTATATCATCGTGACCTTTGTCTTGGCCCTAATCATGGGAACAAAAATTGCCAGTCCGTTTGCTGGCGACGCTGGCGCGAAAACCAGAGCGCCGGCGGCGCCAACTGCGCCCGCCAACAGCGGCAAATCGGACGGTGAGAAAAAAGCGCCCATCAAGGTTTTTCAATAATCATGAGTCATCAGTATCGCTCAGTTTCGAATTGGACGATTCTCGCGTCGTTGAATGTGCTGTGTGTGGCCAGTGGTTGTTCCACTGCTCAAGACAAGACCACGACCACGCCGCTTGTCAGTGCTGTCGTCGAACAACAGCGAACTCGGGGCGAGGACTGGCCTGTTTTTTTGGGTCCACGTGGCGACGGGACATCGATCGAGAAGGGACTGGACGAGAAATTGTGGAATCCCATCCCCAAAGTTCTTTGGACCATTCCGCTTGGCACCAGCTACGGCGGGCCGACGATCAGCCAAGGCAAACTTTTCCAATTCGATCGCCATGGCTTGGCCGAGCGATTGACGTGTTACGTAGCAGAAACCGGCATTGAAATTTGGCGCTGGGACAGCATCGTCGAGTATGAGGACATGTATGGCTACAACAACGGACCTCGCTGCTGCCCGATCGTCGATGGCGACCGAGTCTACGTTTACGGAGTGGCAGGGAACTTGGCTTGCATATCGGCCAGCGACGGAAAATTGTTGTGGAAACGCAACCTGGCTAAAGAGTTTGGAGTCGTGCAAAACTTCTTTGGCGTCGCTAGCGCACCATGTGTCTACGGCCAGCACTTATTTGTTGCAGTCGGAGGCAGTCCCAGCGAATCGCACTCGTTGCCGCCGGGGCGACTCGATGGAGTAAAACCCAATGGCTCGGCGATCGTTGCTCTGGACAAAATGACAGGCAAAGATAGTTATAAACTCGGTGATGACTTGGCAAGCTACTCGACGCCGATCGTGCGCAAAGTCGGTGAACAAACGCTGGGCTTGGCATACTTGCGCAGCGGGCTGTTGGCTTGGGAACCCGATACAGGAAAAGAGTTATTTCGGTTCCCATGGCGAGCCGAAATGCTGGAAAGCGTCAATGCCGCGCAGCCTGTGACAGTGGGTAGTCAGATCCTGCTGTCGGAGGCTTATGAGATTGGCAGTACCTTAATCGATGCCCAGTCGTTGCCTCCCAAACAAATCTGGCGCGATGGCGATAGTCGAGATGATCAAGCGTTCCGCGCACATTGGTCTACACCGGTAGTCATCGATGGTTACCTTTATGGCAGCAGCGGCAGAAATCCACCCGATAGCGATTTTCGCTGTGTGCGATTACACGACCGGCATGTGCAATGGGTACATCTAGTGCGCGGTGAACAAGAGCGCAGCAGCGTTTTGCTGGTAGATGGTTATTTGGTCGTACTGGGCGAATCAGGATCGCTGAAGTTGATCAAACCCAATCCAGAAAAGTACCAAGTGGTTGCGTCCGCTGACCTGAGTAAGATCGACGATACTCGTGACGGAACTCCTTTGTTGGAAAGTCCTTGCTGGGCTGCACCGGTGCTATCCCATGGACTGCTGTACTTGCGCGGCAACACCAAACTGGTGTGCTTGGAGTTGATTCCCACCGTAGATTGACGTGCTTTTTTAGGAACGATCGATGAACAATTTCTATCTAGTTGCTTGTTTTGTTGGACTCAGCGCCATTCAAGGAATTGCTCAGCAGCCTAGTTGGACAAGGGTCACGGACCGAGCAGGCTGGCAGCCACGAGACTCGCAGGGAGAAGTGGTTTTCGGCGATCGATTGTGGATCTTAGGCGGTTGGTTCAATTCCTATGAAGCTCCACCGCGAGATGTTTGGAGTTCTACCGACGGGCGGGCATGGAATTTGGTCGAGAAATCCGCTCCGTGGTTGCACAGCGACTTGCCAATGACGATCGCCTTCGATAAACGCATGTGGATGATGGGCGGTTGGTACAACGGCAGATTGCCAGGTCACTCGGCCAGCAATCAAGTTTGGTCTAGCATTGATGGCGTGCAATGGGATCAGGTGACAGCGTCCGCCGGTTGGTCGCCTCGCATAGCTGCGGCTTTGGTTGAATTTCAAGGCAAAATGTTCATGCTCGGTGGCACGGAGAACTACTACTTCGGCAATTCGCACAGCCTCAAGAATGACGTGTGGCACTCGACCGACGGTAAAAACTGGACTATGGCCACCGCTAAAGCACCTTGGTCGCCGCGCGCCTATCATCAGGCTGCTGTGCTCGACGGAAAAATCTACGTGTTTGGAGGCGGCAATTACGTTCCGGAATATCAAGCGCTGAATGATGTGTGGTGTTCTGAGGATGGGACCCATTGGACCGAAGTAACAAAATCCGCGCCCTGGCATCCGCGACTGTGGTTTTCTTCCGCCGTCTATCGCGATCACCTTTGGGTGCTTGGGGGATGGTCCAACAATCCGAGCAAGAATTGGGGCGACGCGTGGTACTCCAAGAATGGTCGAGATTGGAAACAACTCGTTACACCGGTAAATTGGAAGGAACGTCACGAACATTCAGCGTTCGTTTTTCAGGACAAGTTATGGATCGCCGGTGGTCACGCTCAACCTCTGAGCAGCGAAGTCTGGTCGCTCGACTTACCGATCGGCTGGCAGGGCGACGCAACATCGGCAACGAACTCGGCCAGCGAATCGAAATCAAGTAGCGAATCGTCAAAGTTGATAGGTCACTGGCCACTCGAGATCGATGCACTAGATCATGCGGAGTCCAAACTCGCGACAGTGGCCCGAGGAGTTACGTTCGCTGAGGAAAAATCGACGACCGTGCGACGCGGGGCGGCATTCAATGGCCGAGACTCGGTGGTCGAAGTCGAAGACGCAACGGCAGTGCAGCTTGGCTCACAAGAGTTCACGGTATCGTTGTGGGCCTATACAAACAGCGAACTGGACGACGTTCTGGGGGACTTAGTCAGCCAATTCGATCCGGCTACGCGAACTGGGTTCAATTTAGGAATCTATAACCATGGAGGCGTTACGAATGGCCAACCCAATTCACGGCAACTTCATTTCGGAATCGATGCCGCACAAATCGAGGAACGGTTCGTCGATCACGGTAGGTTGGGTAACTCAGTCTTCGTATTCTCGCTTTGTGTTCACGATCAAAAACTGTACGCCTCGACATGCTACGCGGGCGCCGGTGAAGCGGGTCACGTTTTTCGTTTCGAGGGTAACGATCGTTGGACGGACTTGGGCAGCCCCGACAAAGCCAACGCGATCTCCGCGATGGCAGTCTACGACGGCAGCCTCTATGTGGCATCGTCCAAGTACCGCTTGGCAGGTTCCGGCTTGAACGAGTCCGAGAATAAACATTTTGGCGGCAATGTATACCGATTGGGCGGTGACAATACTTGGGAATATTGCGGTAACGTGTCGCCAGAAACCGAAGGAATTGCGGCGATGGTAGTTTACCGCGGCAAACTGTACGCCAGTTCGCTGTATCGGCCCGCGGGTTTTTTTCGATTCGATGGTGGCCAAAAATGGACGGCCTGCGCCACTCCCGAGGGAAAGCGGGTCGAAGCGCTTACCGTACATAATGGTTCCATTTTCGCCACGTGTTACGACGAAGGCTCGGTATTTCGATTCGATGGCCAAAGTTGGGAGAACGTGGGTAAGATTCCTGATGCGACGCAAACGTACGGCTTTGGGGTTTATCGCGGTGAGTTGTATGTCAGCGAATGGCCAAGTGCGCACGTATTTCGCTACGCAGGTGGAACCAAATGGACCGATACTGGCAAACTGGGCAGCGAACTCGAAGCGATGCCATTGCTGGTGTACAACGGCAAGATGTATGGAGGCACATTGCCGCTGGCCGAAGTATATCGATTCGACGGCGATCAACATTGGACTCGGCTGGCCCAAGTCGACAACACCCCTGACGTGAAGTATCGTCGAGCTTGGTCGATGGCAGTGTTTCAAGGTCGTTTGTTCGTTGGTACGCTTCCGTCGGGTCGAGTGCTGTCGATCGAAGCTGGCAAGAACGCCACGTACGATCGCGAGCTGACACCGGGCTGGCATCATATTGCTGCTGTACGAACTACGCATGAATTGCAATTGTGGGTCGATGGTGAAATTGTCGCTCGGTCGACTCGCTTTGAACCCGCATCCTACAATCTCTCCAATGCGGGCAAGCTGCGCATCGGCTTTGGTGCACAAGATTACTTTCGAGGTGAAATTTCCGACGTGCGATTGATTCGCGGGGCGTTGTCGGCTGAGCAGATTCGGGTGCTCGGACAAACAAAACCTTGAGCGTCGATGATGTTTGTTTAGGCGCAATACCGTTCAACGAACGTGGGATAAGCTTCCAGCTTGTCAATATCTTGTGCAATCAATGGCGAAACTCCGCTACAGGTTGACAAGCTGGAAGCTTATCCCACGTTCGTTGAACGGTATTGTGTTTAGGCGAGCGGCGGCTGGATTTCAATCGGGCTCGTCCTGGAGCTACGATTGGCAGGCTGGACGCCATGAAACTACATGCAGTTGATCCTGCGCATAATTTCCAAATTCTCAAACTCGGAAATTATTTCGGGACTATTCCTAGACGATTTGCAGCACGTGAGCGCGTACGACTGCACCCATGTCCAGTGCGCGATGGTGAGAGTCATGGATTGTCATGCGAGTTGCTTCGGGCACAAACTCGCTGTCGAGCTCTAGACTATCAACCAACAGGTCCGACAATTCGTTACATCCAAAATGCTCGCTGTGACAACTTAGTACGATCAGCGACCAGGAGTCGTTGAGCAATTGGGCGCACGCGCGCATTAAGTCGGGTAGATCTCGTTGAATTTCCCAGCTCTTGCCTGATGTGCCGTGGCCATAAGAGGGTGGATCGAGCACGATGGCGTGGTATTTGTTGCCGCGTCGCATCTCGCGACCAACGAACTTGCGCACGTCGTCAACGATCCAGCGAATAGGCGCCTCAGCTAGTCCAGATAACTCGGCATTACGGCGAGCCCACGCAACGGTCGGTGCCGAAGCGTCGACGTGCGTAACGCGACATCCTGAGGCTGCACAGACAAGCGTCATTCCGCCCGTATATCCGAACAAATTCAGAATTTGCGGTGGCTGCGGTGGGTACGATGTTTCGCCCCCGGCGCCAGACTCGAGCGGCCGGTGCGTCGCGGCCATTGCTTGACGAAGTTGGGCGTCGATCCACAACCAATTGGTTGCTTGTTCCGGAAAAACTCCGATGTGGCCGAATGGGGTCAAGTTGAGCGAGAGCTTAATCGTACTGAAGGTTATGTTCCATGCTTCGTCAAATATCCCGCCTTGAATAACCTGGCCTTCTCGAGCAACCACTACCATGGCGGATTTCCACTGGTCGAGCGACGCACGATTTTCATGAATCGCCGCTGGACAAGGACGATCGAGTATCCAGCGGCCAAATTTTTCCAGTTTGCGTCCGTCGCCAAAGTCGAGCAGCGCATATTCCGCCTCATTCCAGCAGCGCCCCGCATCTTCGACCAGCAACTTGTGTTTGCGCAAGTTTCGTACCTTATTTATGTGAACTTATTACGCTAGTATATGCTCTCTCGCAGTATCGATCGTCAAACTTGCCTGGCCGAAATTTCGTTTAACCCGCAGCCACAGGCGAGGGTTGCGTTGAGTATTTCCCCCCTTGATTGAAATCTAGCCCTACCCCAATCCTCGCCTACGGCTGCGGGTTAAACGAAGTTTCGGCCAGGCCATCACCCATCCTTGCCTATCAGTTACGAGCTAACGTTGGCCTCAACCGAAATATCTAATCAGATTTCCGAAACAGGATTCGCACAGGGCAATTCGGGCGAGGTCGATCTGGAGCATCACGGTTACGATCGCATATTTTGGTTGGCGTACCTTTCTAACGGATTGACAACGCTGGCCAATGGGATGCTGGTACGGTATGCCGATTTCGTGCATCTTTACGGCGGTGATGAACTGCAACTGGGACTAATTGTTGGATGTGGGATGGTCGGAAGTATCATTTTCCGCATGGCCCAAGGCGAAGCGGTCGATCGATATGGTGCGTCGCGAGTTTGGTTGTGGTCGATCGCAATTTACTCACTCAGTTTGCTGGCGCACCTCATGCTAACCAGCGCCAATGGACCGGCGGTTTTCATCGCTCGAGCGGTGATGCAAGCGAGCTTGGCGGGCGTATTCAGTTCGTCGATAACGTTTGTAGCACTGAGGGCGCGTCCGGAACGCATGGCGGAAGTTGTGGGGACCTTGGGGACCAGCGGCTTTATTGGCTTGATGATCGGGCCAGTCATCAGCGATTGGTTGGGACGCGATGGAAATGTTGGGCCACAAATGGTGCAGCAAATGTTTGGAACTGCGCTGTCTTTGGCGGTCGCATCCACGTTTGCAATGTGGCTTGGTTCGCACGGATCGACAGTCCCGATACGGCACGCTAGACCAAAGCCTTGGAGCGTGGTCTGGCAATATCAACCGTGGTTACTATCCATTACTGCTGCGGCGATGGGGGCGGGATTTTCGATCCCGATGATTTTCCTGCGCCCGTTTGCTATTGAAACAAACATGAACGGCGTAGGATTGTTCTTTTTTGTGTACGCCTCCACCGGATTCATTACTCGCATCGCTTCGCGGTCGCTGTTCGCGCGCTACGGCAATCGACCTTGGATTTGTTTGGGGCTGGGGCTGCTAACGCTCAGCTATGTGAGTTTCATTCCAGTCTCCCAGGCGTGGCATTTGGTGATCCCAGCTTTTATTGCCGGTGCAGCCCACGCGCTGCTATTTCCGTCGGTGATGTCCGAGGGAACGCGAGCTTTTCCTAGGAAATATCTCGGTGTAGCAACAGCATTGACGCTGACCATGTTTGATATCGGAACTTTCATTTCCGCACCATTGATCGGCTGGTTTTTGGATATTGCCAAGGTGCATACGAACAATGCATATACATGGCTATTTTGTGCTATTGCCGTGCTATTTGCGATTACCACGGTGGTTTACTGCACCAAATCTTCTCCGACTATTGCCGAAGCGAACGCAAGCTGAACCTGTGATCTGCATGTGTTATGATAACGCAACTTGTTTGGGCATTGTTCTATGGAACTTGAAGTAATATTCTCTGAGTGAAAATTGAGGTGTCGATCGATGCGCACTAATTATGTTTTACAAGTCTGCTGGCTGATTGGCACGTGGGCAGTGACAAGCATGTTGAACGTGCCAGGGCGCGGTGACGAGCCAACGAATTGGCGCGCTGGAGTGGCGGATGTCGTAATTACTCCGCAAGAGTCGATTTGGATGGCGGGATTTGGTGGCCGCACTAAGACTTCGGCAGGCGTATTGAACGATCTGCATGCCAAAGCGTTGGCGCTGGAGGACAGCACTGGAACTCGACTTGTGATTCTGACCACCGATATTGTTGCGTTTCCCAGATTTCTGCGAGACGAAATCGCGCAGCAATTGAGGGAAAAACACCAAGTTACCGATGCTGGGTTCTTGATGAACTGCTCGCATACCCACGGAGGCCCCGTAATCGTCGACGATTTCGAGATGGACGTCATCTATCCGCTGACTGCGGATCAAAAGGAAGTCGTCGTACGTTACTTTGCGACGTTGAGAGAAAAGCTCAAGCAAGTCACCGATGCCGCCGTGCGCGATTTGCGGCCAGCCAAGATTGGATACTCGTCGGCGCGCTGTGGATTTGCCATGAACCGCCGCTTGCCGACCAAGAATGGATATTCGAACAGTCCCTATCCGGCCGGACCAGTTGATCATACGGTACCAGTCTTGCGTATTGATGATCCCAACGGAACACTGCGCGCCGTCTTGTTCGGTTACGCTTGCCACAACACGTCCATGGTCAGCGATAATTATCGCATCACCAGCGATTACGCAGGATTCGCGCAGGATTATTTCGAAGCAGGTCACCCCGGAGTCAAAGCCCTGTTCATGATCGGCTGCGGTGGTGATCAGAACGCCTATCCACGCGGAACCGAAGAACTATCGAGCCTACACGGGCGGGCACTGGCCACCGCAGTGGATGCGGCCTTGTTACCAGCCGCTCAAAGCGTAACGGGGCCTTTGCGTTTGGCGCTGACGGACGTGTCGATAGCATTCGATCGTATGAGCAAAGAACAACTGCTGGCCGATCAAGCTGGAAAGGACCCTTTCTCGGCTCGCCGGGCCAAGATCTTGCTCAAGATTCTCGAAGAGAAAGGCGAACTGCGCGCGGCTTACCAATTTCCGTTGCAAGTGATTCGGTTTGGCAACTCGTTGACGATGGTCGCGTTTGCGGGTGAGACCGTCGTTGATTATTCACGGCGCACTCAACGAGAATTCGGCAATACTCCGGTGTGGGTTGCAGGATATTGCAATGATGTGTTTGCTTACATTCCATCGGATCGCGTGTTGGCCGAAGGAGGCTACGAAGGGGGCGGCGCGATGCGCTATAGCGTGCACCCAGGCACGTTCGCCAAGGGAATCGAGCAGAGTATCTTCGACCAAGTCAAGCTGCTGATGCGTCAGACCGATCCCGCAAAGTAGCAGGCGCTTGGTGCGTGCTGCCTGTGGCAGGTCAACTAGCTTCACAGATTGCAAAATATCCACCAGCGCGGAGTTCTTGGAAGCGTAAATTAGCTTTCAAGATTTGGTCGCCGGTCCGATTGATGGGAAAAAGTTCCACATTGGTGAAACCAGCGTGCTTCAAATCGGACAACAGCTCCGTGCGACTGTAGATGTGCAGGAACATCGTGGGCAGGCCGCGATAGGTGTAGACTCGGTCTCCCATTTCGATATTCCGATCGAAACAACTGCGCAACCATGTACTGATCAACCACCATGGTCCGTGTGGATCTAACCAACTGTGATAACGATTGTGAACATGCAGAATGAATTTGGCTTCGGGCTTGAGCGAGTGGCGAACTTGCCTGAGGAAAGTTCTTCGATGTTCGCAACCGCGAATCATGCCGACGCTGCTAAAAAGACATACCGCCATGTCGAGCGTCTGGGAGCGCAGCCACTGGAGCTGGACCAAGTTGCCGTGGACAAACGCGGCACTGTTGACCGCAGGTTCGAATTTGGATCGAGCTACCGTCAACATATGTTGACTGAGATCCACGTTCAGCGTGCGATAGCCCAGCGGACAGATCTGTGCGGCAACGCGCCCGGTGCCACAACCAAAATCAGCCACCAGCGGACGAGAATCACCATGCTGCCCGCTACGTGATTCTAAAGGGATAGGCGGTAGATGCCGCTGGACGATCTGCATGTCCAGCAACATCAATGGATGATTCTCAAAGTACCGATCGTAGTCGCTGGCTATGGATGTCGTCTGGACATAATTCCAAGTTCCACGGCTGACTCCGCGCGGCAATTGCCAAGCGGCTCGCGACAAGACTTCGGTACTCCTAAATCAAACCAGGCGCGCGGTGTTTCGCTCAGATCACCCAGCCATGCGGCGACCACGGTTGCTTTCTGGTGTCAGTTCTTCGGCGCTGGCTCGATGTCGATACTGCATTAGGTATGCGTCCTCGGGAGTGTCTTCGTAGAACTCGCGCAATACCGAGACGGCTTTGAATCCCAGTTGCCTAAAGAACAACTGAGCGACCAAATTCGTCTCACGCACTTCCAGCATAATGCGATTGCGTCGGTCTAGCGACAGTTTGCTGGCCAGTTTTTCGATCATCGCTCGACCGACTCCTTTGCGGCGATAGTGAGTTGCTACCGCGAAGTTCAGTAAGTGAAGACGATTCTTATGGAGTTCATAGATCATAAAACCAACGACCTCGTCTTCATGCTCAGCCACCATGCCAATGCAATTGCGTTGTCGCAAGCAGCGCACGAATTCCTCTTCACTCCATGGATATTCGAAACTCTTCTCTTCGATATCCAGCACGTTCGCCATGTCGCGACGAATCATCCAGCGGATATGAAAACAAGATACTTGGTTGTCCGTGGCGGGCATAGTTTTGTTCCTTCAAATCTGGCATCCAATGATGGGCAGTAAGTTAACAAATCACTTGCTACCAGCCAATACCAATGGCACCAACTTTGGGATCGAGTCCGCGCAAGCGAGCTGAAAAGTCGACAGCGTCAGCGTTTAATCGGGCCACTAGGTTGATTTTACTGGCCGCTTTGATGGGCTCGAACGGTCCTTGCGCAGCCAACAAACCGAGATCGTAAGCCAATCGATCCGAGTGCCCGGGCAACAATACGCGAATATCGTTGGGGACAGTCCCGGGACGCAGTTGGTTAATGTGTTTGACAATATTGGTCGTACAGTTATTCGTCAACACGTCGTAAAATTCCGGTCGGCGAGCCAATTCGTTGACTCGCCCCAACATCGCTAGCATCAGCCGCTGCGATTGTTCAGGCGTCACTCGGGTACGATACAAATAGACGTCTACTTTGCGAACTTCGGTCCGCAATCGAATCAGATCGCGCTCCGTACCGACCAAATAAATCAGTTCGAAATCATCTAGTGCGCCGGCGATCGCCGAATAACTTTCGCCCTGCTCTAAACGTGCTTCAACGGAGATTACGATGTGCTGGCCATCGGCTAATCCAAAACTCAACATCGTGTGGGCAAGTAGCGGTGCATTTTGGAAAGGGACCACGATGAAATCCACGGTCCGCACGTCAGACAGCGCGAATTCTCGATCAAAATGACGCACGTCGTAATCTTCTTCAGTGCGGTACTGACAGTCGCGAATGTTGTAGATCTTAATTCGATCAACGCCTATGTCCGCAAGCGGCAGCACAAGGAGATCAGGACGCCAATTTCGCGCGTGCAAAGGGAGCTTCGCTCGACGATCACTGGCCAGTGTGAAGCGGCTCGATCGATCGTCGCGGACTTGGCTCGAACTGTCATCCGACTTGCGCGATGACCATCGGGCCGGTCGAAAAAACGAACAACCCGCACAAGCACCTACGATCAAGATCGCCAGGCAAGTATTCAGGCGATAGGTAACTCGGTTAGCACTGCCGAGCACGGAAATCTCACTTCTTGTTCAAAAGTCGTCTCTTCTGGCCTACTCGGGCAAGCGGCAGAGTGATTCTTACCAATACAAGCCCGATGCGCAAGCGAGTGGGGCAATCCTGGCACGTACGCATTCGCTTGCGCATCGGGCTTGTATTGGTAAAAATCATTCTGCCGCTCGCCTAGTAACTCGAAGCGTCAGCGAGGAACTGCTACAGAGACTTAGCCTGAGCTGATCGCCAATCCGAAAGAATCCACATCTCAGTAGATAGCAATTTCGTTATTCAAGGGCTAGATCGACGCGCTCGAGATTCTCGCAGCAATTCGATTGCCGCTTCGACCAGCATTTCGCCGGAACCAGGCTTGACGGTAGAATTGGTGACTTCGTAGCTGCCACCGGCGCATGCAGCTCGTGTCGGTATGTAGACGGTCTCCACGCAAGTGCACAACTCGATCACTAGAGTTGTGCGGTATGGGGACGCTCTTTTGATAGCTAAACCTAGGTCAACAAAAACCTCTCCGGGCAAACACACAATGGCTAGGTCATCGCCGATCGACAGCGTCTGAACTTCGACTGGCAAATGGCTGCCGATTCCCGACCATTGCTTGGATATTCCCCAATTGATCAATCCCGTAAGGTTGGTACTAGGTGTTTGATTGCGCAGCATATCGACCATCGCGATTTTGTAAGCCGTCACCTGCTCGAGAAAGTCAACTTTCGTTCCGTCTTTGACGGCTTGCAACACGCCAGCCGCGCGAGCCACCTCAGTGCCCGAAAATTCCTGCAAGGGCAGTTGAACCGTTCGCTGTTGGAATGTTAGCCGATCGCTGGTCAATGCTGGCAAATCCTTGACCGATCCGCGAATGGTCTTGCCCAGTGAACCACCGATAAAGTCGGTCTTATTTCGCTCGCGACGGTTCGGATCAGCATGATTGATGTCGCCGCAGCAACCGGTGCCGAATACCGAAATCAGTCCGCTGCCCAATTCACTGCGCAATTCTTGTTCGACAAAGAACGGATAATCCGCGCTCCACCGCGTACCACCCACGGTGTCCAAGTGTAGTGCAAAGTTAGAAAGGACGGCGAGTGGCTGATTGGTATCCGACGCGCGTAGTGCCACCAAACCTATTTCTGGATCGATTGGTCCAGCCGCACGAACAACTTCTTTGTTCTCGTAGTTCATCCAAGTTCTGACGCTGCCATCGCGCATGACAAAACGACGATTGAATGATACTGGCGTCGTTTGGGTTGCCGAACCCGAAAACACTTTGACAGATGCCAGAGATTTATGGGCTGCAACTATCGAATCGGAAATGCTTTGTATCAAATTCTCCGCATACTGTAGGCGTTCGGGTTGGGCGCGCGCTGATTTTTCGCCTTGCAGCAATTGATAGACACTAAGGTAGTATTCCGGTGCCGTGTGCGAGTGGGTTGCCGATAGCACGATGTTGCTGGCCGGGATTCCCGTCAGCTTCGAAGCTCGCTGGCGAACTGCGGTCGTAAGATCGATCGAGATTCCCGTCAGGTCGTTCACTACCAAAGCTGCTTGTAGCGAACCCTGGCGAAAGACGATCGCTTTGGCTTTCAGTCGATCGATCGCCCCAGTCGCCAAACGTTCGTGATAGTATCCCGCCATCGGAAAACCGTTGGGCGGCGTGATATCCACTTCCGCAGCCCCAACTTGCAAATCGTCCGCTGCGAGCCCGATGCGAACATGACAAACAAAACAGAGTATGACTATTAGAATTCGCGACATAGATTTAATCCTCGTACGTCGATTATGGAACCGCTGGGATGCCCATGATCACCGGCACCCTACCACGCGCGAAGGCCATCGACCCAATCACAACCAGTGCGAGGATTACCAGCGACCAGCCATGCCATGCGCATTGAAGTAGCGGGATCGTGAATCCTGCCAACTGTACTTGAGTTCGATCACCGGACACGATCGCTGGAATTCCGAAAATCTCAATCGAGGAATCGTGTACATGGCGATCAAGATTTGCGCTGCTGTACGCTTTAGGTAAGGCCGCACCGGGAAGTACGTCCTGGAATAAGTGTGAAATCGCGAGCGAAGCGAAGCCAAAGGCCAAGCACATGATCGCGCCGCATAAGACCAAGTTTCTCAACATTGTGGCCAGAAATTACGTCGTAGTTATGGAGCGCAATCACAAGAGTTCGTGAATCGGAGTGGGATCATCGAGCACCGACGTTGGGCGACCTTGATGGTCGAGGATTTGCAACGTCGGATCGATTCCCAGGCAATGGTAGATCGTGGCATGGATATGTTCAGGGCGGACTGCGCGATTGACCGGCGCGGTTCCTTTGGAATCGGTTGCGCCAACTATGGTGCCACCTCGAATACCGCCGCCACCTAACAAGCAAAACATGGATGATCCCCAGTGGTCGCGTCCTGGCGTCCCCATGCTCATTGGTGCGCCGCCATTGCCGCCATCGTTCATACGCGGCGTACGACTGAACTCGCCACACAGAATTACCAACGTACTATCGAGTAAGCCTCTTTGATCCAGATCCTCTAGGAGTGTCGCTACGGCACTGTCGACTCGCGGCAAGTAGTTTTCCATACCTGCCTTGAGATCCCAGTGGTGGTCCCATCCGCCGAAATGGACCGTGACAAATCTGGCGCCCGCTTCAACCAACCGCCGCGCGAGCAAAGTGCTTTGTCCCCAAGATTGTCTGCCGTATCGTTCGCGCAGTTTTTCGTCTTCGCTACTGAGGTCAAATGCTTCGCGCGCTCGTTTGCCAGTCACAAATTGGTAAGCATCATCATCGAACTTGTCCATTGCCGCGGTCGAGGCTCGGGCCTCGATCGTGCGCGTGACGTGGTCGAGATCTGCCAGTAACGTCCGTCGATCACCCAGTCGCTCGACCGTCATTCCTGTCTGTAGATTCAAATTCTGAACTTTGAAATCCTTATTGTTGGGATCGCCACCGGTTTGAAACGGATCGTATTGTGCCCCAATCATATTGCCGGCAAAGTAACCGGGACTGAGGCCGATACTACTGGCGACAGGCACACTAGCATATGCGGGCATGCAACGATCGCGCGGTCCCAATTGGCGGGCGACGATTGAGCCCAGCGACGGGAATTTTCCCGCCGTATTGCCACCGCTAACTCCCATGTCTTTAGCAGTTAACATGCGATGCCCACCGGCAAAATGATCGCCGGTGCCATGATAGAGCGATCGCACGATGGAAAACTTGTCCGCCACTTTCGCTTGCAGCGGAAACAGCTCGCTGATCTCAATTCCGGAAACGTTGGTACGTATTGGTCGCCAGATGCCTCGGTACTCAGCGGGAGCTTCGGGCTTTAAGTCGTACAAGTCCATATGGCTTGGGCCACCGTCCAGCCAAATCAAGATCGCCGAATTCGCTCGCCTGGCACCCGTCGGTGTCGCAGAAGCACGCAACACATCGGCCAAACCAACACTTGCCATGCCCGCAACACCGAGCTGCACGAAGCTTCGGCGGCTGAGCCCATCACAATAAGCGCGCGTCTTATCGGCATCGATTCGTAGCATCAAAAAGCTCCATCCAAAGTTAGAAAGCGAAAAGACTTTTATACTATAATTGCAGAAAATTCTCAACAACGGTGTAGCTATTGGAATATGCCAGCACGTCCTCGGCCAACAATTCTGCGCTCATCGTTGGCGACAAAGGACGTTTACTCGATCCGCTGAATGATGGAGTTTATCCGAACGTACTGATCGTGGCCTCGGACGACTGGCAGGGCAAGCCCAAGCAATAAAGCAGCTCCCTTCAATCTGATTTTGTACCGCCGAATACTGGCGACTAGCGATAGAAGGTCGCGCTTTGCAAGAGCTTTAGATTATTTCGCGAATTGGGTCGATGTGTTCTACGCCTACCAGTTTTTGGTTTAGGCCACCATGAAAGTATGCTAGTCGGTTGGGATCGAGTCCTAGTTGCTGTAATATCGTGGCGTGCAAGTTCTTGACGTGAAGTGGCCGTTCGACGGCGGCTGAACCGAGTTCATCTGTGGCGCCGATGGTCAAGCCACCTTGGATGCCACCGCCGGCCATCCACATGGTGAATCCGTAGGAGTTGTGATCGCGGCCTGATCCCTGCTGATATTCCGCTGTGGGTTGCCGACCAAACTCGCCTCCCCAGACGACCAAAGTTGAATCGAGCATGCCTCGCCGTTTGAGATCTTTCAGCAATGCGGCGATTGGCTGGTCCGTAGCTCCGGCATGTTTGTTGTGATTGATTTCCAGATCGCCGTGCGCATCCCAGTTGTCATCGTTGTGAGCACCGCCGCTGTACAACTGAACGCAGCGAACACCGCGTTCGACCAAACGTCTGGCGAGCAAGCAGCGGCGACCGAAGTCCTGCGTTTTTGGCTGATTTACTCCGTACAGCTCAAGAGTCGCAGCGTCTTCTTGCGTCAAATCGACGGACTCCGGTGCATGTTCTTGCATTTTGTACGCCAATTCGTAGCTGGCGATGCGCGCGGCCAAATCATGGTGGTCGGCTCGGTCGGCCAAATGCCGCTGGTTCATCGTGCGCAACGTGTCGAGTATCTCGCGCTGAACCGCACGTCCGGTTTGGGCCGGTGGCTGGAGGTCGAGTAGGGGCGAGCCCTGACTTTTAAGTACATTGCCTTGATAAATCGCCGGCATAAATCCACTGGACCAGTTCTTGGCTCCACTGATCGGTCCGCCGGTCGGGTCGAGCATCACCACGAATCCTGGCAAGTTTTCGTTGACGGTCCCCAATCCGTAATTGACCCACGAACCGAGCGCGGGCGAACCGCTGAGGATTCTTCCCGAGTTCATCATCAGCATGGCGGAACCGTGGATCGGTGAATCTGCGGTCATAGATTGGAGGAACGCGATATCGTCGACGCAGCCAGCCAAGTGCGGAAACAGCTCGCTGACCCACTTGCCACATTCACCGTACTGTTTGAATTTCCAGCGAGGTTCGACGATTCGCCCCTGATTCCTGTGGCCTCCTCGCCCAAACGTTTTTACTTGCGTGGTCTTACCGTCCATACCGACCATGCCCGGTTTGTAATCGAAGGTGTCGATATGACTTGGTCCGCCATACATGAACAAGAAGATGATGCTCTTGGCCTTGGGGGCAAAATGAGGCGGCTTGGGCGCTAGTGGGTTAGCTGTTGCCGGCGCGGTCTCGGCGGCTGAACAGTTCCCAAAGAATCCGTCCTTTTCCAACAAGGAGGTCAAGGCGACTGCGCCGAAGCCAGCGCCCGATTGCCACAGAAATTCGCGGCGAACCCGACGGCAAAACGATCCAGTACGTTTTAGTTGTGGCATAAGCTTGATTCCCAGAAGATTCTTCCCGTGCCTAAATTTGGTCCATTCGTGCCGATTAGTTTCCAAGGCGAGCTTTTCAATCGATATACGCGAACTCATTCAGGTTAAGTGCTACTAGCGCCATGGCAGTGCTGGTCGATACGTCGTCCAATTTGTGCTGCTCCTTGAGTCGACTCGTCAGACTCAACAAGTCTGCAATATCTTGCGCGTGCGGCAAGCGAACTTGCACCAACTCCAACATGCGTCTGGCTTGCGATTCCAGGCGATCACCAACTTCGCGTCGAACTCGATTTGCGAGAGCTTGCGATTGTTGTTGCATCCAAGCGCTGTTGAGCATGCCCAGTGCTTGCGCTGGTTGGGTCGTCAAGAATCTTGCTTCACAGCTAATATCGGTTTCGGGAAAATCGAATGCGGCGAGCATCGGGACTGGCAGCGATCGCTTGACATGGATGTACACGCTTCGTCGAGCTTGCTCGGCTGGCGATGACTGCCCCCAACCGCTGCCGGGTCGCGACTGGCTGGCGAGGACCTCAGCGGATAACGTCGGGTAAATGCTTTCGCCGAATTGTTGTTCATTCAGTTCTCCGGTAACAGCCAGTATGGAATCCCGCAGTTGTTCAGCGCTCAAGCGTCGCACGGTCTGATGTGATAGCAAACGATTATCAGGATCTTTGGCTTGATAATCGGCTGAAGACGACGAACTCATGCGATACGTGCTCGATAGTAAGATAGCCCGATGTACAGCTTTCAGACTCCAATCATGGGCCACTAATTCTTGAGCTAGATAATCGAGAATTTCTGGATGCGTCGGCGAATCGCCCATCAATCCAAAGTTATTCGCCGAGCGAACCAAACCGCGACCGAAGTAGTATTGCCAGATGCGATTGACGATCACTCGCGAGGCCAGCCAGTTATCGGGCGACGCAATCCAATCTGCCAGCGCGCGACGCCTGCCTGCACTGCGAGCATTATCGGCCGGCGGCTGAACACGTGGCGATCCGCCGCCGAGGATGGTGGGAAATGCAGGGCCGACGTCGGGGCCAGGGTTATGCGGATTGCCGCGCAGCAAAACGTGCGTGGTGGGCGGAATGGGATCGCATTTGGCAAGCCCGAGCACAAACTCGATCGGTGGCAGTTGGCGCAACTCAGCTTGAGCGGTTTCTAGCTCGGCCTGCAATGACGTGTACTTCGTCCAATCGTCGTCCTCCATGAACTGCCGCAGTTTTTCTTTGAGCACTCGCTTGCGCTGCGGTCCTTCGGTGGCGCGTTGGTCGGGGGCCGGCATCTTGGCGATCGCATTCTGCTCGCGTCGTCTCAGTTCTCGTGTAATCGATTTAGTTTGATCGGTAAGTCTTTCGAAATTCTCGGTCAGATGCTTGGGCGAAACGCTCAGTTGATTATTTTCTCGCTGGTCTGAGCGCGAAGCATAACTGGTGACGTCGCGAAAGAAAGACACGAGACTATAGTAGTCCTTCTGCGTAATCGGATCGATTTTGTGATCGTGGCAACGTGCGCAGTTGAAGGTCAATGCCAAGAAGCTTTGGCCGGCCGTACTGACGATGTCGTCGTATTCGTCAAAACGAGCTTGCAATGGATCGGCGGGCTCGTCATCCCAAATTCCCAAGCGATAGAATCCAGTGGCGGTCAACGTTTCGGGAGTAACCTGATCGAGTTCGTCGCCGGCGAGTTGCTCGCGAATGAATTCATCGTAGCCTTTGTCAGATGTAAACGAGGCGATTACGTAATCGCGATACTTCCAAGCGTTAGGTTTGCCACCATCGCGTTCAAAACTGTTGGTCTCTGCGAATCGCACAACGTCCAACCAATTGCGAGCCCAACGTTCGCCCAGCGCCGGATCGGCCAGCAGTTGATCGATCAATCTTTCGTAAGTCGCATCGCTCCAACTGGCCGCCAGTTCGCGCGCGGTTTCGGGGGACGGTGGCAAGCCAATCACATCCAAATAAGCGCGCCGGATGAGAACTTCTGCACGCGCTGGCTCAGCAGGACTGAGACCCTGGTCGCGAAGTTGCTTGAGTACAAAGGCATCGATGGGGTGCCGAGTCCAAGCGTCTTCGTCAATCACTGGCGGCAGCGGTTTGCGGATCGGCTGAAACGACCAATGGGCAGAAAACTCGGCCCCCTCGTCGATCCACCGACGCAGCAGCGACACTTCAGCTTCGGTGAGCGCCTTGCCCTCAGGCGGCATACGTATGGAATCGTCCTCGGATGACACTCTGCGAATCAATTCACTGGTCGACGATTCCTTGGGCACGATTGCCCGAGCACCGCTTTCCGCGCTAGCGATTACCGAATCGCGATTGTCAAAACGCAAGTTGCTCTCATGTTTATCCGGACCATGGCAAGCAAAGCAGCGTCGTGCCAAAATCGGTTGAATGTCTTTAGAAAAATCTACTTTCCCAGCTCCGAACGCACCAACCAATAGAAATGGTTCGACGCACAACATCAGGACACCGGTGCTGAGCCAGGTCACAAGACGTCCAGCTCGGTATTTCGTTCGCAATCGTTCGGGGTTTTGCCTCATCGGGAACTTCAACTTCATTGGAGGAAGTGTATTACGTGATCGTCGAAATTTCCAAGCTTACATGATAACACGAATCGCCCAAATGTGATCGGCTCTGCCTTAGGGGTCGCGCGGCAGATAGTTTCTTACCAATACAAGCCCGAGGCGCAAGCGAGTGTATGCCAGGATTGACGCACTTGCTTGCGCATCGGGCTTGTATTCGCATAGGCCTTGGTAAATTCCCATCTGCCGCTCGCCCTAGTGCCTTGCTTGAAGCACATAAAGTGGATAGTTTTTCTAAATCGACACTAGACGTCGACGAATGGTCCAGGTGTTACCACAGTTGTGAATCCACGATTATCCCACTAAGGAATAGCCGAGAATTAAGTGTCAGGTACCTTTTGTGCGAAGCACCTGAAGGGCGAGTTCCGCGCAAAAGGTACCTGACACTTATTTCTCGAGCGATACTAAGCGGATCGGAGAAAGCATGTTCAATCTAGTCGTGCTGGTGCTGACGATAGGCATTGCCAATGAAGCGAACCAATTGGTTCCCGAGATCGCGTCCTTGCGGCATCGAGAACACCAATCTGATTTCCCTGCAATGGCGGTCGATTCGCGCGGCACCCCGTGGGTGGCCTACGTTGAATGGGATGGCAAGCACGATTCTCTATGCCTTGCCAAGCAGAGCAACGCCTCATTGGAAAAAGTTCTTGTCTTGGGCCAGCCAGGAATAATTCACCAGCCATCAATCGCGACGGATCGCTCGGGAACGATTGTAGTCGTCTGGTCACAAGTAAATGACAAGAACTTGATGGACCTGCGGTCGCAACGCGTGCGCGATGGCAAGCTGGATGGCGAAGAGATGATATTGGCAGCTTCGCCCAACGGCGGCAATGTATTCGCCCACGCAGCGACGGATCGATCGGGGCGCGTCTGGGTCGCTTGGCAGTCGATGCGCGGCGGCTTAGGAGATATCTTCTGCCGCGTATTCGATCCAAGCCGGTCGCAGTGGACAGCGGAGATACAAGTTACGCAGAATCCTGCCGGCGATTGGGAGCCATGCTTGGCATTTGATGATCGCGACGGCGCCTGGGTAATTTTCGACTCGTCAAGCGGAAACGAATTCAACGTCTATGCCTGTCGAGTTGAATCTAGTGGTCAAGTCGGCCAGCGAAAGACGTTGATTCAAACCGATCGATACGAAGGGCGTGCAAGCGCTGTCGCGACCGATGATGGTCGAGGAATTTGGATAACCTGCGAACGAGGCAATCAACAATGGGGCTTGGATATGCGAGCCCACGGAGCTCAGCAAGGATTGAACGGACGTAAACAGAGCGTCCTGGCGTTCTGGGATTTGGCTAGCGATAAAGTTGAGGAAATGCCTCCCGTGGACATGTTGCTGGCCGATCTTCCCGGTCCAGTACCCAACGTTGATCGACCTGCTCAAGCGGCGAATAAGGCAAAAGCGAACGCCAAGAAGAAAGCTCAGGCCAAACAAGCCAACGACTCGCAGAAGTCCGCCGGCGAGCAGGCTGAGTCGGCTCCCAAGAATACCGCCCAGGCAAAGGCGAAGAGCAATCAACCCGCTCCTGGAGTTGTGGCGGCCGTAAACCTTCCTCAAGTAATGCTCGATCGCGCTGGCCGACCATGGATCACCATCCGCTATTTCAAGAACTACTGTTGGCGCATCGCGCTGGCGCGGTATGACGAAAAAACTCGGCAATGGACGACGCCCTGTGCGCTGTCCGATTCAGTTTACGGACAAGATCGGCGAACCTGTTCGGCGCTCAGCGCCGATGGCGACTTGTGGTTGTGCTGGATCAGCGACCTGCGCAATTCTAAGCTGCACAAAGTAACTGGCCTTCAACTTGCCAAGATTTCGACGGAAACGGATTTGCTGCTGGTTGATGCCCCAAGCCCCAAGCCGGTGAAACAGTTCGGCAACTATATCAACCCAGAAACCCCAGAACGACCTCGCGAAGATCGGCATACTTGGAGACACGGTGGTGTTACCTACAAACTGTATTGGGGCGACTTTCACCGTCATACGGACGTATCCAATTGCATTACCGCCAACGATGGCTGCGTGCACGAACAATTCCGCTATGCACTCGATATGGGCAAACTGGATATGCTGGGAACCAGCGATCACACGGACATCGCCAAGATCTACCATCCGTACGAATGGTGGCTGAATCAGAAGATGGTGGATGTTTTTTACGCGCCCGAATTTTTCAACTCGATGTACGCTTACGAACGAGAACAGCGCTGGCCCTTCGGTCATCGCAATATCGTATTTGCGCAGCGCGGTGGTCCAGTCGTCTACATTCAGCGTGCAAACTATCTCGCTTCGCCTTGGCAAAAGATTTATCCTGTCAATCCCGACGGTGAAAAGGAACTTAGTCCACAAGAGTTGTGGGATGTGCTGACTCGCTACGGCCAGCCCGTTACTGCGATCACGCATACCGGTGCGACTGGGATGGGAACCGACTGGAACATTTTCGAGAGCATCGATCACCGAGTTGAGAATGTTGTCGAAATTTATCAAGGTGCTCGGGTCAGTTACGAAGGGCGCAACGCGCCGCAGCCGACAGTAGGGCTGCGTGATGGCGAACGATACAATCCAGCCGCGACCGTGGCCGGTGATCCGCTGCCCGGCGATCCCATTCGCAGCTTTACCGACAAGGACAATGGCCTGTATCAGAACGCGCTCAGTCGCGGCCACAAGCTGGGTGTGTGGGCTAACAGCGATCACATTTCAACTCACACTAGTTTTGGCGGAGTATACGTGAAAGAGTTCACGCGCGAAGGCATTATCGAAGGTCTGAACGCTCGCCGCACCATCGCCGCAACCGATAAGATTTTTGTTGAGCTAAGCTGCAACGGCCAGTTGTTGGGCAGTGAAATTGAGATCCGGGGCAAGCCGTTGCTGGAGTTCCAAGTTGACGGTACGGCTGATATTGAACAGATTACGCTTGTCCGCAACGAAGAGAATTATCGCCAGTGGCAACCAGGCAAGCAGAAGTTTGCTCATCAGATCACTGACGACTCTCCGCTGGCCGGCGAAAACCGATACTATCTTCGCGTCGAACAAATCGACGGGAACATGGCCTGGAGTTCGCCGGTTTGGGTTCAAGTAAGCACCGAGTGAATAAGTAATTGTGCGAATCACGTAGGCGAGTCTCTCCGAGACTCGCCGCAATCAGCGTCTCGGAGAGACGCTACTACGTGGAATAGCAAGGAACTTATGCTCCTCGGGCGCTTAGTCAAGTAATGTCATCTGAGCGAACGTGCAATCGGCCTAACGCAGTGGTCGCTTGGTAAACAACTCGCCGGCGATCTCGATCATCTCGAGGCATTCCTGTCGAGCGGCATCGGGATCGTCGCCAGCGGCGGCTGTCGCGGTCGAGAGCAACTTTTCCCAAGTCGTTTGTGCTTGTTCGCTACGACGCAACAACATGCCAAACTGAGCTACGCTGGCCGCCCAGCGAAAATCCTGATCCGCTTGCTGAAACGCGGTATCGTTGTCTTCGAGCGGAAAGGTTAGCAGCTTGCTGGTATTCCCTTCGGGTTCCTGGTAGCGCAGATTCACGGCGAGCAGTTCGCTGCTGAACGATTCTTCCTGGCCGCTGGCCGAGTCTTTGCCGGAAGGCTGTGCCAGCACAGTTCGGTTGGGTTGGTAACGCAATTTGTCACCTGGCGAGCCGCTGGCAGGCGCATCGACAGGAATGATTTCATAGAGTGCCGTCACGCGATGCCCGGCCCCAATTTCGCCCGCGTCCTTTTGGTCGTTATCAAAGTCCGCCGTCTCCAACAAACGATTTTCATAGCCAATCAGACGATACTCGCGCACTCGATTGGGGTTAAATTCGACTTGAATTTTTACATCCTTGGCAACCGTCATCAAATTGCTAGCAAGCTGTTTGACCATTTGGCGTTTGGCCTCGCGACGTGAATCGACAAAGCCATAAACTCCATTGCCACGATCGGCGATCTGTTCCATCATCGCATCGTTAGTATTACCGGTTCCATATCCGAGAACCGTCAAAAAGATCTTGCTCTTGGCGTTGGTTGCCACCATCTCGACCAAAGCGTTGGTGCTGGTGACCCCGACATTAAAATCACCGTCGGTGCACAAGATCACACGATTGATGCCGCCAGCGATGAAGTGATCGCGAGCGATATCATACGCTAGTTGAATTCCCTGACCGCCATTGGTGGAACCACCGGCATTCAAGCGATTCAGTGCCGCAAGAATAGTCGGCTTTTGATCGCCGCGAGTACTCTCCAAAACGCAACCGGCGGCGCCAGCATACACCACCATAGCAATGCGATCGTTCTCGCCCAGTTGCTCAATCATCATCCTCATCGATTCCTTAACCAACGGCAACTTGTTGGCATCCGCCATCGACCCAGATACATCCAGCAGGAACACGATGTTCGCCTGCGGACGCGCCGACATGTCAACCTTCTTCGCTTGCAAGGCAATGCGCACCAACTGCCGCTCTTTGTTCCACGGCGAACGTGCAACGGCCAGCTTGGCGATAAACGGGTCGTCAAATCGACCTTGACGATCGATGACGTATTGGTAATCGAAGTAGTTGATCAATTCCTCAATCCGCACCGCGTCAGCAGGTGGTAAGGTACGCGCCTCCTTCAAGTATTGACGGACTTTCGAATACGATGCGGTATCGACGTCGATCGAGAATGTGCTGAGCGGCTGGTCAGCGACCGCGATATAACGATTCTCTTGAATCGGTGCGTACTTGTCGTTTGTCTGCCGCTCAGCGTCAGACCGCCTGAATCGCCACGACCTCCGCTGTTCAAGCGCTGCTTCGTCAGTAGCAACTGACAATCCTTCGCCACCAGCACGTGATCTGGTGGACACAGCGGGCCTCCCGCCGGATCTGGCCTCCATTCCCATACCTCCCATACCTCCCATACCACTTCCCATTTCCATTCCCATTCCACCTTCCGTTCCCGGTAGGCCCATACCACCTCCCATTCCCGGCATACCACCTCCCATTCCCATACCCATACCCGTTCCACCATCCATACCCGGCATGCCACCCGTACCCATTCCCATACGCGGTATGCCGCTTGCGAGGCGATCGGCAAGTTCACGATTGGGTGCGCCTGGCAGAGGATTTTCGATGTACTTTGCCTCACTTCCCGCGAGCTCTCCCAACTCCAAAATCGATTCTGAACCTGGTAGCGAAGTTGCCGGAGGCGCAGCGGACGCATCACCAGGAGCTATGCTCACAAGATTCGAACCTGGACCGTTCACAAGAGTCTCATCGGTGGTCGGTTTAATTGCTGCACCCGAAGCGGACGAGGCGCTGGCAACCGGCATAGAATCAATGTTGGCGGTGGTGACAACCTCACCGGCTTCATGTACTGCCTTGTCTTTCGTCAGATTTGTGTGAGTTGCGTCTGGCGTGCCATGAGAGATACCCCAATTCGAAACGATGGGGGCGGACGCCATTACAGCCACCAAGAAGCAAGCTGCGGTTGCCAGCAATCCCATGAACATCAGCCTTCGTCCAGAGGCCGGACTGGAAGGCTGCTTCGATCCAATCGATTCGACAACAACATCATGCGTCAGTGAAGCTGAGTTCTTGGCGATATCGATGGCGGCCTGAACGGTCGATCGGCGTTGGCCACCCAGCGAATCCTTGGGCTCCTGTTTCAGCACCAGGCTGACTTGCTCCAGGGTACTGCGCAAGGATTGAATCTCACACGCAAGCTGCGGATCGTTCGCCTGAGCGCTCGTAATTCGGCTCGCTAAATCCGGTTCCAACTCTTCCAATACATAGGCAGTCAACTGCCAATCTTGCCATGGGTGTTTATTAGTCATCGCAAACATGAACTCCACAAGAAATACGAGAAACGAACAAAAGGAAAACAGATATTTTGGGATACTAAGTTACTTCACACCTGGTGCTTCAGCGTTTCTCGCAATCGCAAGATGGCTTGATGCAGGTGGTAGCCCACGTTGGATGTGGACAATCCAGTAACTTCGGATATTTGCTTGTAAGACAATCCGTCATGCATGCGCAATCGCAAGACTTCTTGTTGCTGCGCGGGTAGTCCCTTGATTTGCAATTTGAGCTGGTCGACTTGCTCGCCATCGCTGAGATTTTCGCTGGGGCCGATCGAAGTCCGATCCTCGACGGTAGCCACATCGGTATTGCCGTGAACTGCTCGCATACGTCCCTCTCGTCGAATAATGTCGATCGCTTGATTGCGACACGTGCGATACAGCCAAGCCGTTGCGTGCCCACCAATCTTTGGCCAGGATTCCTGGCACAGTCGCACGAACGCTTCTTGCACGATGTCGCGGGCGGTTTCCAAGTCCCCTCCAATCTGCCGCTTTACATACGAGACTAACGGAGTCTCTAGGCGCGCAAACATCTCCTCAAGCCATTCGCGCGGCGGTTTTCCATTGTCAGACGAGGGCATGGGTCACTCCATGCGTGGAAGAGCTAATTCTTGTTGCCCACTGAAATCAACGACCGTCGAGACTTTTTATTAGGGATTAGATTCGAGAAAATTGAAAATGAGCAAATAAGATAATGGATTAGGGGGTTGCAGAACTTGGATCGCTTAACGGATGTTGAGTAAGCTTGTGGTATTACTAATTCGGACTTGACACAAGATTTGAACGCACCAGTCTTGTTCCGCGACTGTCATCGAATGCTGAGGGAGTTGTTCCCTTAGAGCGATTAACGCTTATTCTCTGGGCCGAACCTGTAATTGTGTTACCACAATCAGGCATTCTTCGTTAAGTAAGCGACGGTAAAGTTTCGGCAGTGGCACGACATCACCTGCAAAATTATCGAAGAAGAACACCGGTTGCATGATACCGAGAATTTCTCCCGCCGCTGGACGAGAAAGCTCGGTGCCATCGAGCTTATAAAATCGCACAGCCTCAAGTTCGAGTGCAATCGGTTTGCGTCCTGGGGGGAAACTGACTGCCCCGCGCGCGTCCACCTTGACAATTTTGCTCGACGAAAGTGCGTCCACCAAGACAACCAACCGCGGACCGCCGGGCGACGAATTCAGTTTCGCGCGCGCTAAGTAGAGCAGCAGAGGCGATTGTTCAAGCGCAGGCAAATCCTGTTTGCGAGCATCCTGAGCCGTTGTCGATGCGGCCAAGCAGTGCCAGCACAGACCAATGATTCCAATTCGTGATAAGGCTCTGCAATCTAACATACTGCTCGCACCATCCGTTACAAACTTCGGCTCGTCATCGGACTAATTGTAACTGTTGGCGAGAGCGAAAACAGCGCATGTACTGGTGATGCTGGTCACGACGGGCAAATGGGGACGAAGTTTCTCAGAACTCTGCGATAGGCTCGCGCGACTTTGCGTGCCATTTCGACGTCGCTAAAACGACTGCGGTGGCGCAGCAGCGCGTGTTGGCCCATTTCCGCCCAACGCATTCGATTCTCGGTCAATTGAGCGATTTTCCGCGCCAAATCTTGCGAGTCCCGTGGCTGAGCCAGCAAGCCTTCGATGCCATCGCGGACAACTTCGGGCGTACCTTCGACGCGAGTCGCGATGACTGGTACTCCGGCAGCTAGAGCTTCCAGGACTACCATGGGCATGCCTTCGCCAAACAGGCTGGGCAGCACCAGCGCATCCAAACGACCGATGGCAGATTGGACATCTGCGGTGAATCCAGTCCAACGCACGGTTTCATGCAGATTCAGAGCATCGATCTGCCCAAGAATTTTGCGTTGGTATTCTTCGGTTTCAAAGCCACCGATCAATTCCAAAGTGACCGGCAGGTTTCGCCCGCGCAATTGTGCCATCGCATCGAGCGCAACTTCGATTCCCTTGCGCGGTCGCATCAGCGCTAATAACCCCAATCGCCATGTCGACTGTGTTAGCCGTCCGCGATGATCGATGGGCGGTGCAGCTTGTACGCCATTAGGAATACAGACCAAGCGATTACGCGGATATCCTCGCGAGAGCATCTCGTGACGCAAACTCTTGCTGACAGTAATCAGACATTGGCAGTTGCGAATGGAAAGTCGTTCCACGAGATCGTTGATGCGATTGATCAGGCCGCGAGTGCTGTCGCGTGCTGTTGGGCTATGTACGTGGTAGATCCAAGCTACGCCTGCCCGTTTGGCGGTAATGGCTGCTATCAAAGCCGTTCGTGGCGTGTGAGCGTGTAGCAATTCGACACGAGACGAGCGAACCAATTTCGCTAACTTGCGAGTCAATTTCAAGTCGAAGCGTCCGTTCATCGGCGTATCAAACACGATATCATCCGGTAGACCGCAATGCTCTCGAAACTTTCCGGGCTTCACGCATGCGAACTGCGGAGAAAAACCGAACTCGGGCAACCCTAACCCCAAAAGCTGTTGAACTCGCTCAGCTCCAGAAAAATACTCGCCGTTAATCAGGTGCAGCACTCGAATGGCTCGTACCGGCGCAGAGTTGCCGCGCGTCGTTTTCAAGACCGGGACTATGGCACCGCAGTTGCCCACAGTGCCACCTGTTGGTTGCAATTGAACTGGACTGTCAATGAATGTTGCTGACATGGCTAAGCGCTCGCACGAAAGTAACAGTTTGAAATTCTGACGGTCAGACAAACATACGTTATGAAAGCGCATGCTTTCGATCAAACTTTCATTACAACCGCGCAAACTGATGCCGAACCATTTGTAGGGGTCAAACGTTTGAGATTCAGAGTGGATGAGCGTTAAAGGAAATCTTCGCCAAGGCGTATCGTCTGCCAATAGTGAATTTTGAGCGCGCAACCCGCAGCGTAAGAACTAACGATCAGGAGATCGCGAAATTGTCGTTGCACAAGTCCTAATTTCGGAAACTTTTACCGGTAGGCTGCGATAACCGTAGTCAGAAACGCGGAGGAAGTGCCGTCGGAAAGGTGTTCCCCACAGGCCGTGTTGGCGCCCGCAACGATTCTGTGGGTGGTAACGATCAAACCGGCTGTCTGGTTTCGGGCGAATAAAAAGCATACGGTTTGCCCGAGCGAGAACCCCTGCGGGTCCAGGATTCAACTAGCAATTGTTGAATCGATTGCGGGTTGGACAGAATTTTTCTCTTGACAGCTATCGATTTCAGTAATTAATTTTGATGGGTGGGGTAGGGTGAGCAACGCGAATGGGGTTGCCTATGAACAGCGAACCGTCACGATCCACATTAGAGCGTTACTTTTCTGGAATCAGCGAGTACGTGTTCTTCACGCATTTGGGCGTGGCTGATGCCAATTTGGTCGATTACATCAGTCGGCTGTTGGTCGAGTTCACGCGCACGGATTCGATCTATCGCGTCCGCAGAATCGATGGCAGTCGCGCCACCGAGGTCGTCGCGATGGCTGTTGAAGCGGAGAAACGCATCGGAGAGGCCCGTCGCGAAGTTCATCGTCATATTGGCGATTACACTTTATTTTGGACAGGTGTTTTTCCCGAGGCCTTTCGCGCTACAGAAGGTAACGACAAGTCCGACCAATTTGTCGCATTCTGCGCTCACGGCAAACGATCTTACAAAATAGCCAGTCGAATCGAATCGGAGAGTGCGCAAGCCTCGAGCGATTTGCTGGAACGACTGAGCCAGAATTTCGAACTGTGCGCTTACGGATTACGTGAAATTCGTCGCGAATGGGAACATCGTGAAGATCGCGGCGAATCTGGGCCTCCATTTCTCCTAATGTAGCGCTACAGCTCAATTTTGGTCCCCAACAGTTCCAAGAACTGACGCATCCACGCGGGGTGAGCCGGCCATGCTGGCGCGCTAACTAAATTACCGTCCGTGTGCGCTGAGTCGAATCCTGCCGATGGTGGCACGTAAGTTCCGCCGACTGCGGAAACTTCTGGACTAACCGCAGGATAACAACTGCAGTGCTTGCCCGCGAGCGCGCCGACTGCGACCAGGATCTGCGGTCCATGGCAAATCGCGGCAATTGGTTTCTTAGCGTCGACAAAGTGCTTCACGATGGCCAGCACTTGCGGGTTCAGTCGCAAGTACTCCGGGGCTCGACCGCCCGGCAGGACCAGAGCATCGAAATCGTCAGCCTGCAATCCCGACCAATCCGCTGTGATGCGAAATCGGTGCCCCGGCTTTTCCGAGTAGGTTTGGTGTCCTTCAAAATCGTGAATGGCCGTCGCCACGAACTCGCCGGCACGCTTATCAGGGCAGACTGCTTCACACGCATGCCCGACCATTAACATCATTTGAAACGGGACCATGATTTCGTAGTCTTCGACAAAGTCGCCTACCAAGAACAGAATTTTCTTTTTTGCCATGAATGTCTCGAGTTTGCGTCGTGATTCGATGTTTCAGCTTTACGGCGGTCAGTGAGTAAGAATTATCCCATTTGGTGCACTATGTGCAACTGCACGGATTACCGCGGATATCCTTCGCTGTTCAACTAATTCGCGGCTGCATTCTGAAATTCGGCAATCATTAGGAGTTGTAAGTTCGGATCGTCGATCGACCAACGTACTGGCACCACAACTCGCGAATCGATCATCGCCTGAATATCGGATTGCGTCGGCCAAACGCTAAAGCCGTAGTTGCCGGGACTTCGATAACGAGCAATCTCCGTCCAATTGATCAACAAGTGCGTAACTCCTGCTTCGTGCAATCGCTCCGATTGCTGCTGTGGTGTACGACCTCGGACCAGAGTTTCGATCGGATTGGTGTCAAAGCAAGTACTGTACACCGTGGCAGGACGAAAATCGAAGACTCGAGCTTCACCGATCAAGCCAATACGAGCTTGATCGATTTCTAAGTTCTGATTGATCCAACCTACCGCCGGAGGAATCCTTCCTGCAACTTCACCTGGAACTCCCACATCATTTCTCAGTGCCGAGAGACTTACGAAAAATCGATTATCGCCAACAACCGGCGAGCCGACCATCAATGCTCCATACACCAATCCCGTTAGGGCGATAACGCAGAGTAACCCTGGCGACAATTTTCGGCGCAGCCAATCCGCACCCAGCGAGGCAACTCCCGACCACAGCGGCAGGACCGGCAACCAAAATCGATCGATGCGATGTGTTGCTAACCACCACACCGTCAAGATCCAGTTGGCGACTAGAAACCAACTCCAACCATCGCTACGATCCCGAAAGCAAAGTGGTACCGCAATCGCCAGCAGTACCATCACGGCTGGTTGCAACACCGGAGATCGAACTGCGATTTGCTCAAGTGAACTCAGCATACTGCCAATCGTATATGGCGTCGCGGCATCCGACTGTGTGGGAATTCGATGGGCGCTTGCCCATTGTCCTGCTTTGGCATCATTCAACGAGCGTCCACCAAACACCGAATACGCCAGAGGATAAACCGGATTACCCGTGAACGCTAAATTCTTCGCGTACCAAGCACCACAGGTAATGCCCAGCCCGGCAAGACACGCGAGGCTCCACTGAAAAAAATTCTTGGAATTCGGGACGCGCATCCATTGGACGATGGAGAAAAACCCAAGCGGCACAACAGCGTACAGTAATCCCGGGTATTTGCACGCCGCCGCGGCTCCGGCCAAAACGCTCGCCAAAAACAACCTGCCGGTGCTCCAGCGTGAGCATGCCACAACAGTCGCCAAGATGTATGCCCCAAGAGCAGAATCGACTAGGCCCGCCATCGCGACTTGGCCATTTCCTGGACAAGCCAACAGCAGACCCGCTGCCACCCAACCGATCCAAACACAAGTTCGCTGCGCGACATAACTGCCCAACAACCAGGCTGCCAAAAGCGAATGGCAACCGATGATCAACTTGCCGATCAGGCCGCCAGTCCACCATGCGTCGGCACCTCCGATAATGGTCATGGCCGCGAGCGCATGCATCTCTGCTCCCAAGGGCATATTCGCATAGATGTTGTGAGGTAGGAATGCAATGGTTCCATTGAGATAGAATTCTTTGGGAGCTTGCAGATGGTATTCGACAACGTCGAACTCCCACGGCGGCATCGACGAACCCAAGACATAAATCGTTGCAATTGCCACACACAGAACAACAACCAACTTCGATGCCCACATCGTAGCGAGCGAACGACCAACTTCGTCCCTACGTTCGGCCGGCCAACTCGGTAAAACAAGAAAGTACGCGAAGTTCAGTAACTGCAACCGTTGAAGTGCGATCAACGCCCCAAGAATCTGCGCAGCAATTGCCGCCAATATCGTCCAGCGCGTTGTGAGCTGCCCAGCCAAGCCAACAACCAGCGTCGTCGTCGAAAGAAGCGCCAGTCCGACTAGAGTTGCCAGCGGACCGCGCTGGCCTCGCGTAAACGTGTTCGTTCGGTCTGCCAGCGCGACGACTGCCGATCCGATCCAGAATGCAACACCTAACCAAAGTGCCGCACCTGCTAGTATCGGCAACCTGTCCAAGACACTGGTTTGCATTTTTCCGTCACCGAACCATCCCTGAACTATCAGGTCCGGCAGTAGCAGAACTGATACAACGTACCTGCTGCGGGTTTCGGTTGTTCCCTCGATGAGCGGATACGCGAGGAAAAACAAAAGGTATCCGAACGCTAAAATCGCGAGCCCAGCGATTCCAGCAACTCGCGAAGTGCCGATCTGAATGTTAGGTTTAGAGCGATTGTTGGGCATAGCTTGAGTTTATCAACTCGAAAGGTTCAAAGATCGCAATTGCTGCTGTTGGCGTGATCGCACTCAGAGGTCATAAATTACAATGAGACGACAACTTTTGCGCCTGGGCAATCTTTTACTTTTCGCTAGATTGCTCCGGTGCTGGTTATGAAGCTCGCGAATTGCTTCGCCCGTTTCACACAGCCCTGATCGACGCGACCAGAAAAACATGTGAGTTTGCCATGACCGCTGAACCAATGAATGGAATTTATACGCCGAACATTACTCCCGTGAACGCTCGCGGCCAAGTGGACGAGGACAAACTTTGCGCGTACGTCGATTGGTTGATCGAGCGAGGTGTTCACGGTTTGTATCCTAACGGCAGTACTGGCGAATTCACTCGTTTTACCGCTGCCGAGCGACGCCGCATTATCGAAGTGTTGATGAAACACGTGCGCGGGCGAGTTCCCATTCTAGCTGGTGCTGCAGAAGCCAATGTGCGGGAAACCATCGATGCTTGCGAAACCTACGGTGGCATGGGAGTTCGCGCCGTCGCAATCGTTGCTCCCTTTTATTACAAACTCGGCGCTGAGGCAGTTTATCAGTACTTCAAGCAGATCGGTGACAGCGTCAGCGTGGATGTGACGCTGTACAATATTCCTCTCTTTGCATCTCCGATCGATGTTCCCACCGTGCGACGATTGGCACTGGAATGTCCGCGCATCGTTGGTATCAAAGACAGTTCCGGCGACTTGCCGCATATGATGCGAATGATCGCGGCCGTGCGCCCTCATCGACCGGAGTTCTCATTCTTGACCGGTTGGGATGCTTCGCTCACTCCCATGTTAATGGTCGGTTGCAACGGCGGCACGAATGCTACCAGCGGAGTTGTTCCTGAATTGACGCGCGCTATCTATGAAGCTGCACAGCGTGGTCAGTGGGATCGAGCGATGCAGTTGCAATATCGATTGGTGCCGCTGTTTGATGCGATGATTTCAACGCCTGAATTCCCGGAAGGATTTCGCCGCGGCGCGTTGACTCGTGGTTGGGATTTAGGTCAAAGTCGCCAGCCGCTATCCGAAGAACAACTTGCCGCTGCCAAGAAAACTCAAACGCAGTTATCGCAAATGCTCAGCGAACTTGGGCAATGGCTGCCGGACATCGCTCCGGCAGCCAACAATCCAACAATGCCATCCGTAGCCAGCGACCAATTCATCGAGAAGATTGTTCGCGAAGTCATGCAACAACTGAGACAGGGTGTTGCCTAACTTAAATAACTGCTGCAACGCGACAGCCGTGGTTCGCTCCGTGAATCACGACTAACTTTGATCCAGTTTGCGGTTACGGAATCGCACCTGGTGGTAGAGCTACTTGCTCGGGACTAGCCAAATATGCGACCAGGTCGCGTATTTGGCTGGGCGTCAGATTCTGCAGCACTCCGTCAGGCATCATTGAGGCTGTGGACAGCATGCGCTGTTCGATTTCGGGCTTGGGCAACGCTATTCGCTCGTTGGCAGTTTGGATCACTACGGCTTGTTGAGTCTCGTCCACGACTAATCCGGTAATTACTCGACCAGTATCC